>JBEDHT010000094.1:0-9334 GCA_041174025.1 Pseudomonadota bacterium | reverse complement strand
GCCTGGCAACATTTATCTGGCTGGATTGCCGCTTGAAACCTAAAATAAACGGTAACATCATAACCGTGTGGCAGGGATACAAGGAGCATGCGATGAATCAGGAGATCAGGAACGCGGCGATTCAGCAGATCAATATCGCCTTTCACCCGGTTGAAGACCGCCTGTTGCTAAAGATCGGTTTTGCCGATGATGCCGAGGTCGCCATCTGGCTTACCCGGCGGGTGGTCAAGGCGCTCTGGCAGTTGTTGCAGGGCGATGAATTGGCGCTGCCTGCACCGAAGCTGGCAGGCAGTAGTCCGGTTCCGGCACCCGCAGGCGCATCCGGCATCAGCAAAAAACTGGATTTCGATTCCGAATACAAGCCGCGGGCCATGGTCAACGGCGGTGTCATGCTGCTGGCCAAGGACTGCGTGATGGTGAGAGCGGCCGGTCAGCAAGTCAGCCTGGAGCTTCTATGCAGTAACGGCCAGACCATCAAGCTCGGCCTCACGCCGGATCTTGTACAGGCGTTTATCAACATGCTGCAGATGGTGAGCAAGGAAACCGCCTGGGAATTGCCGCAGACCCTGCATGCGCCCATGATGACTGCCATTCAGCCCAGTACCGCCCTGCATTAGGCCAAACTCCGTTCTATCGAAAACGCAAAATAATGGACAACAAGGATCTGCTGGAGAGAAGTTTGCGCGCGGTGTGGCACCCCTGCACCCAGATGAAGCATCACGAGCGCATGCCGCTGGTGCCGATTCGTCGCGGGCAGGGGGTATGGCTCTACGACATGAACGACAAGCGCTATCTGGATGCAGTGAGTTCCTGGTGGGTCAACCTCTTCGGCCATGATCACCCGTACATCAAGAATGCCATCAAGCGCCAGCTGGATGCGCTGGAGCATGTGATACTGGCGGGTTTTACACATGAACCGGTGGTGGCGCTTTCAGAGCGGCTTGCCGCGCTGACCGGCCTAGGGCATGCGTTCTATGCCTCTGACGGCGCCTCGGCAACCGAGATTGCGCTGAAGATGAGTTTTCATTACTGGCGCAACACCGGCAAGCCCGGCAAAACCGGATTCCTGAGCCTGCAGAACGGCTATCACGGCGAGACATTGGGGGCGCTTTCCGTGACTGATGTGGCCATTTTCAAGGATACTTACGCGCCGCTGCTGCTGCAAAGCGAACAGATGCCGAGCCCTGACTGGCGGCTGGCGGCAAGGGGTGAATCGGCGGAGCAGTATGCATTGCGTTGCGCCGAAGCGCTGGAAACCCATATTGCCGCCAATCATCACAAGATCGCCGCTTTTATCATTGAGCCGCTGGTGCAATGCGCGGCCGGCATGGCCATGTATTCGCCGCTTTACCTGCAGAAGGCGCGGGCCATCTGCAGCCGTTACGACGTGCACCTGATTGCCGACGAGATTGCGGTCGGTTTCGGCCGCACCGGCACCATGTTCGCTTGCGAGCAGGCAGCAATCAGGCCCGATTTCATCTGTCTTTCCAAGGGCATCACCGGTGGCTACCTGCCTTTGTCCGTGACCTTGTGCCGGGATGAAATCTATCAGGCTTTTTATGATGACAACACCGTACGCGGTTTTCTGCACTCGCACAGCTACACCGGCAATCCGCTGGCCTGCAGCGCTGCGCTGGCGACGCTGGAAATTTTCGAGAACGAGCAGGTACTGCAGGGCAACCGGCAAAAATCCTTGCGCATCAAGCGCAGCTTGCAAGAAGCACTGCGCGGCCTGCCCGCCGTCAACCTGCGCCAGACCGGCATGATTGCCGCATTTGATGTCGAATGTGGCGGGCCGGATTTTCAGCAGCGCTTTTATCAGGCAGCGTTGCAACGGGGATTGCTGTTGCGGCCGATCGGCCAGACGGTTTATCTGATGCCGCCCTACGTCATCAGCGAAGACGAGATCGACTGGCTCTGCGGCGAGCTGGCTGTCGTGCTGAAGGATTTGACCGCATGATGACCGGGCGCTCACGCATGCAAGCTGTTGTTTTGATGGCGCTGTTCTGTCTGATGGGCTCAGCGCTGCCGGCTCAGGCTTGCTGCATGCAAGGGCAGTTGCCACCACCGGTCAGGCAGGCGCTCAAGCAGGAAGCCGTGCCGCAGGATGCAGTCTCGATTTACGTGCGCCAACTGGGCGCAGACTCGGCAGCAGTCAGCCATCATGCCGGTCGCTCGCTCAATCCGGCTTCGGCGATGAAGCTGGTTACCACTTATGCAGCGCTTGAGCTGCTGGGCCCGGCTTATCGCTGGCGCACCGAGATTTATCGGGAAGGCGAGATGGCTGATGGCGTGCTGGCCGGCAATCTGTTGATCAAGGGCTACGGTAATCCGGAGCTGATGCAGCAGGACATCTGGCGCATGCTGAACGAACTGCGGCAGACCGGGTTGCGCGAGATTCGCGGTGATTTGCTGATCGATAACAGCTATTTCGCGCCGGAGAGCGTTGATCCCGGCCTCTTCGACAATGAGCCATACCGTGCCTACAACGCGCAGTCGAGCGCGCTGGTCAGCAACCTTAACTCGACCAGCTTCAAGTTTTCCGGTGATGGCGCGGCAGTGCGCGTGCAGACCAGCCCTGAGCTGCCGGAAATCCGCGTCGTCAACCAGCTGACGCTCAGCGATGCGGCCTGCAACGATTGGCGCGGCGGGCTGGTGTATGAAGTGCAAAATGCGGGCAATCAGGCCACTGTGACGTTTACCGGCAGCTACCCCATGAGCTGCGGCGAGAAATATCTCGACCTCAGCCTGTTCAGTCACCCGGCCTATACCTATTTCCTTTTCCGTCAGATCTGGCAGCAACTGGGCGGCAGCATCTCCGGCGGTTTCCGGCTGGCGCAGGTTTCGCCCGCTGCCGTCCGGCTGGTCGAACATCAGTCGGAACCGCTGGCCGATGTCATCCGCCGCATCAACAAATACAGCAATAATCTGATGACGCGCCAGCTGCTGTTGACGATCGCGGCAGATCGCGTTGGCCTGCCCGGCAACGAGATGAACGGTTTCGCCGCCATCCGGAGCTGGCTTGCCGGCAAGGGCATGCATTTCCCTGAATTGGTGATCGAGAACGGTGCCGGGCTCTCGCGCATGGAACGTATCAGCGCCGAGCATCTGGGTGAGTTGCTGGGGCAGGCCTACAGCAGCCCGGTGATGCCGGAACTGATGTCCTCGCTGCCGGTATTGGCGGTGGACGGCACTGCTGTGCGGCGGCTGACGGACAGTCCGGTGCAGGGGCGGGCGCATCTCAAGACTGGCTCGCTCAACGGCGTGCGCAGCATCGCCGGTTATGTGCTCGACCAGCAGGGCAGGCGCTGGGTGGTGGTGTTCATGACCAACCACGAGCAGGCCGGTGCCACCCGGCCGGCACAGGATGCCTTGCTGGATTGGGTTTACCATCGCCGCTGAGCAGCGCGGCAGCGGTGTTTCGGTTATCATTACGGCAGTCAGCCCAGGCTTTTACAGGAATCACTCATGAACAAAAGCAGTTATATCGCCGCAGCGCTTTTCAGCGCTGCATTTTTTGTCGGCGGCTGTCAGGCCGGCACGGAATCCACACAATCCACCAACCTGGAAGGAAATAATGCAATGAGCCAAGGCATCACAGAACTTGTAAAAATCGACACGCTGGAAGGCAGCGGCCGCGAAGCCGAGATCGGCTTCAACGTCACCGTGCATTACACCGGCTGGCTGTACGATGCCAGCAAGCCCGATAACAAGGGTCAGAAGTTCGACAGCTCGGTCGATCGCGGCGAGCCGTTTGTCTTTTATCTGGGCGGCGGACAGGTCATTCAAGGCTGGGATCAGGGCTTTGCCGGCATGAAAATCGGCGGCAAGCGCACCCTCATCATCCCGCCTGAAATGGGCTACGGCGCACGCGGCGCCGGCGGCGTCATTCCACCGAATGCCACGCTGGTGTTCGATGTGGAACTGCTGGGCGTGAAGTAGGCAGCACCATGAAAGCACGCATCAAATGGGTTGAAAATGTCTGTTTCATGGGTGAATCGGAAACCGGCCACGCCGTCATCCTCGATGGCGCGCCGGAAGCAGGCGGGCGCAACCTCGGCATGCGGCCGATGGAAATGCTGCTGATCGGCATGGGTGCCTGTACGTCGTTCGATGTGGTCACCATCCTGAAAAAAGCGCGTCAGCCGGTGACCGATTGCGTCGCCGAAATCGAAGCTGCGCGTGCCGATGAAGTGCCCAAGGTGTTCACCAGGATTCATGTGCATTTTGTCGTGACCGGCAAGGGCCTCAATCCGGTTCAGGTCGAGCGCGCCGTCAAACTCTCGGCCGAGAAATACTGCTCCGCCTCCATCATGCTCGGCAAGGCGGCAGAGATCTCCCATGATTTCGAGATCGTCGAGGCAGTCGATGCCTGAATTGTCGAAGCGGCCTGGCGGCATGCTGGGCATGCATCATGTTGCCTTGTTCGTCCACGACCTTGAAGCGTGCGTGAAATTTTATTGCGATGTGGTCGGCATGCAGCAGGAATGGCAGCCGGATCCGGACAATGTCTACCTGACTTCCGGTAACGACAACGTCGCGCTGCATCGGCTGGATGCGGCAAGCAAACTGGACGGGCCGCAAAGGCTGGATCATATCGGCTTCATCCTGAAAACGCCCGAGGATGTCGATCACTGGCATGCACACCTGTTGGCTCATGGCACCCGCATTGCGCAGGCACCGAAAACCCACCGCGATGGCGCCCGCAGTCTCTACTGCTTCGATCCGGCCGGTAATCTGGTGCAGTTCATCTTTCATCCGCCGATTTCGGTTGGTGACAACCTGTCGCGCTGAGCAGTGATTGATCACGGGATGACTCCCGGCGGCTTATTTGACCAGTGGCCCCAGCCGCAGATAAATCCCGTTTTCGCCATTATTGGCGTGGCCGTAGCCGAGATAAACCGGGCCGACGACAGTATCGAAGCCGACGAACAGGCTGCTCGCGTAAATCAGGTTGCCGCCGGATATATCCTCTGATCCTTGCCAGGCGTTGCCTGCTTCCAGGCTGAACCCGGCGTAACCGGGCATCAGTTTGCCGCCCTGAATGTTCCGCATGTAAATCAGGCGCCCAAGTCCCATATGCTTGCCGCTGAGCTCGTTTTGCTGAAGGCCTGAAAGCGTGAGGAAACCACCGGTCTGGAACTGGCTTTGAAGATTGGGCGTTCCACTCACCGTGGCATTGATGACAAGACTGCCGATCAGGGTATTTTTGCCCCAGCTGAAGGCACGGTTGTAGGCAAGCAGTATCTGATCGAAATCGCTCTCGGCCCCCAGCCCTTTTCTCGACATCTGCAATTCTGCCCGGCCAAGATGCCCTTTACGCGGAAAATACAGGCTGTCGAGGCTGTCGTGGGAAAGGCGCAGGTAGGCATAACCGATGTCATAATCAAAATCATCTGCCGGCTGACCGGTTTCCAGTCGCGCAGTGCCGGCCTGCCGGGCATATCCAAGTCTCACTTCTCCCCATGTGTCGATGTTGGCACCAGCGGCAAGATCGATGCCGTAGCCGCGCAAATTGTAGCGGGAAAGTTTGTTGCCATCGTTATCAAAGTTGTTGGCCTGACGGCTTTGATATGCCGCTCGAGCGGAAACGAAATAGCGATTGAGCGGATCGAGCGGCTGGTAGATGTCCGTGCTGAGAGACGGTTCATCGCCTAGCTGAACCCCCAGCCGCCATTCGCCATTGAGCGCGTTGATTTGCGTGCGGGTATAGAGCAAGCCGAAATTGAATTTGCTGTCCGAACCGCTCTGGTTTGCGTATTCTATGCCGGGTTGTATGTAGCCTGGCCCCCACCACTTCTCTTTGGCTGAGACGAGAAGTCCTTTTTTGCCGTTTTCTTCAATGATTTCGTAGGTGACGGTTTGAAAGATGTCGAGTCCGTATATGCTGCCGATGTCTTTCTTCAACCGGTGTTCGTCCAGAGTTTCGCCGGGTTTAATGGAAATCCGCTGGGCAATCACTTGATCGCTGATCCGGGCGTTGTTTTCGATTCGAACGAAATCAATTACCGGTGCCTGCCTGTCATAGGTTTTGCGACTGGCGCGGTGACTCGCATAAGCTGATGCAGTGAGGGAGTAGCGACGCAGGGACTGTGAGGAGAGGCGTGCGTCCTGTTCTCCGATGACGACGGCTTCCGCTACGCGATCAAAACTACCGCCGCCGATGTCACCGAGATCCGGACTGATCAATATATCCTGCTCGGTCAGCGATGCCAGTTGGTTTTTGGTGTTCAGGGTAAACAGGAAATTGGTCAGCTGTAGTGCGATATCGACAGCTGATTTGATTTCGTCGCGTTTCAGCAGTCCGCTACCTACATTCACGACAATCACGACATCAGCGCCCATGTTGCGTGCCACATTGACCGGAACATTGTTGGCAATGCCGCCATCGACCAGCAATTTGCCGCCCAGTTCGACCGGGTCGAACGCCCCCGGGACGGCCATGCTGGCGCGAATCGAGGTTGCCAGATCGCCGTTGCCGAGCACTACTTCCTCGCCAGTTTCTATATTTGCCGCAACTGCCCGATAAGGAATCGGAAGTGCGTCGAAATCGTTGATGGCGGAAACATGGGTGGTCAGTCTGGATAATTCCAGATTCAATTTTTGTCCGCGTATGTATGCCAGCGGCAGCTTCAACTCACCTTCGTTGAAGCCAGGTTTCAACTTGACCGTATAAAAATCATCGTCTCTTTTGCGCCGGAACGTACGTTCAGTGCGTTCCGGTGCGTCCTCGAACATGTTGTCCCAATCTATCGCGCGTAACTCCCGGTCTATCTCGTCAGCGGACATGCCGGATGCGTAAAGTCCACCGACAATCGACCCCATGCTGGTTCCGACCACATAATCGATCGGGATGCGCAATTCTTCCAGAACCTTCAACACGCCTACATGTGCGGCACCCCGTGCGCCGCCGCCTCCCAGTACCAGACCGATCCGTGGCCGCGCGGCGGTTTCTTCATTTGCCCATGCTGCTGATGGCGCATGCCAGCAACATACGATGCACAAGGTGAGAAGGGTGGATTTCCACAGACGTCGGCGCAGCTTGTCAAAGTTGGTGTTACAGGCTGTTGCAGGCATTTTGTCTGTTCTCATGGTAAGCCCCATTTTTAAGTTTTCTGCTGCGAATGACGCCGGACGATGTCCTGGTTTCGGCAAGGCATCGCTTCTGTCGCGGGTCATTGAAAAAAATAAAGCCCCGCAATCTGGTTCGCGAGGCTAGGTAACTCTGACCGCTAAACATGCGGTACATGAATGCGCTTAATTGCCGGACATGGCTTTGATTTGGTCAAGTGTGACAAAGCCTTTGTTGTCGGCATCAATCCTGGAAAAACCCTTGGCTACTCTCGGCATTCCTGCCTTGGCTTCTTCAAGCGTCAGTTGACCATCATTATTTTTGTCGGCAGCCTTGAATTTTTCTTCTATCTGTTTCGCGCGTTCGGTATCTTCTGCACTGGCCGGATTAAAAATCGAAAGAGTGAGAAAAAATGCGCCGAAGATGGAACAGGCCAAAAGATTTTTTTTCATGACGATGCCTTCTTTGATCAGGTGGTTGGTTTTTTTTTGTGGTGCTGACGTATTATGCATGATGACTGGATTTTATTAAATTTATCATTTAGTAAAATCTTTTATAAAATTTTAATCGAAAAGCCAACACAGGAGTCACATCATGAACGCAGTCAATATTCCAGGCTTGAACGGGGTTGTTGCTACACTGCTCGCATCATTACTGAGTTTCAGCGCCCTTGCCGATACCGGTCTGGCAGCACAGGAGAAGCCTCAGTCCGGCTTTCTGCCTGATTACAGCCAGTTGAAACCTGTAAAAGGGCCGGAAGGTACGAAAATCTACCGCTACACCAGGTTCGATTTTGATCCTCTGGCTTACAGCGCTGTGATTATTGATCCGGTGATGATCAATCAGGCGCATGCGGATGAAAAGCTCACGCCGCAAGTCATTGACCAGACACGCGCTGCCCTGGATGCGTCGATCCGTGATCGCATAGGCCAGTCCAGCTTGAAAATTGTTCATGAGCCGGGCCCTGGAGTTATTCGCGTAGCAGTTGCCATATCCGGTGCCGAACTGGATAGCGAAGGTTTCAAGCCACGCAATATCCTGCCGATCTCGGCGGCTTTGAAAGTGGTCTCCATGGCGGCGGGCAAGGAGCAGAAAACACCAGTGTTGCTGGTGGAAAACAAAATCACGGACAGTCAGACCGGGAATTTACTCCGGGCTGGCATGATAACGATCAGTGGTGAGGCGTTCCGTGATGAAGCCAGTACCGCGCATGAGTTCCAGAGTCTGGCGCAACGGGTTGTCGGTATCGCCATGGATAACAGCGAGCGATAAACCGCTCTCTGAAATTACGGCAGGGCGCTTGACGCCTGCATTGTCAGGTCGATTCGGTCAGCTTGCAGCGGGCGGGCGCGCTCTAGAATGCATAATGAAAGAACAGAACTGCCGCAATCAAAGCCACAGTAACCCAGCCTATCGCATCCACATATCGCTTCAGCATGTGTTCCATTTTGCTGCCGCCCCAGCGCATCAGCGCCGCTACCAGAAAGAACCTGGCGCCGCGGCCGATGGCGGAAGCCAGAATGAACGGCAATAGCGGCATGTAAAGCACACCGGCTGCGATGGTGAACACCTTGTAGGGAATGGGTGAAAAACCGGCGACCAGTATTGCCCAGAATCCCCACTCGTTGAACCAGTTGACGGATTGTTGATAGGCCGCTGCGTAGCGGCCTTCGACGAGTGGCTGTACCAGCTCGTAGGCAAAATGACCGATCAGATAGCCGAACACGCCGCCTGCGACCGAAGTCGCAGTGGTGAGCAGGGCAAACCACCATGCCCGCGCCGGGGTTGCCAAACACATCGGCGCCAGCATCACGTCGGGCGGGATCGGGAAAAAAGACGACTCGGCAAAACTCAGGCCGCCGAGGTAGCGGGGCGCATGACGATGACGCGACCATTGCAGCGTCTTGTCGTAGAGAAACGAGAAGATTTTCATGAAATCCGCTTATGCCCGCATGGCCGCTGGGTCATCGCCGGTCACTTACCGTTTTCTGTTTCGATCACGGCCACGGCAAGCGGCTTTTTCATCTCGATGACCTCGAACAGGCGGTCGATGTTGGGATGCTTTTCCGGGTTGTTTTCGGCGTCTTCCGTGTGTTCGGCATAAATTTTCAAACCTTCCTTCGCCGCTTCCACCGTGATGGCCCCATGCTTTTTCCAAAGGTGGTGGTAGACCCGCACCGAACCTGCGCTACCCGGTTTGTTCTCAATTCTCCCTGCCCGGCTGCCGTCCGGATTAAACAGTTCAATGCGCACAATATGATC
>JBEDHT010000093.1:0-3826 GCA_041174025.1 Pseudomonadota bacterium | reverse complement strand
TGCTGGTCGAACGCGGCTGCAAGGTCACGGTGCTGCCGGCGCAGGCGACGGCTGAAGAGGCGCTGGCACTGAAACCCGACGGTATTTTTCTGTCCAACGGCCCCGGCGATCCGGAGCCTTGTGATTACGCCATCAAGGCCATCAGCACACTGGTCGAGACCGGCATTCCAGTATTCGGCATCTGCCTCGGGCATCAGTTGCTCGCGTTGGCCAGTGGCGCCAGAACCATGAAAATGAAGTTCGGGCATCACGGCGCCAATCACCCGGTGCAGGATCTGGACAACCAGCGCGTTTACATTACCAGCCAGAATCATGGCTTTGCCGTCGATCCGGACAGCCTGCCGGCAAATGTGCGTACCACGCATGTTTCGCTGTTCGACGGCAGCCTGCAGGGCATTGCACGCACCGACAAGCCGGCGTTCAGCTTTCAGGGACACCCGGAAGCGAGCCCCGGCCCGCATGAACTGAGCTATCTGTTCGATCGCTTTATCGGACTGATGGGAGAACACAAAGCAAATTAACCGCCGATAAACGCAGATAAACGCTGATTCAGTTCGGTTTTATCCGCGTTCATCGGCGTTCATCTGCGGTTAAAATTTATGCCAAAACGTACAGACATCAAAAGTATTCTCATTATCGGCGCCGGCCCTATCGTCATCGGTCAGGCCTGCGAGTTCGACTACTCCGGCGCACAGGCCTGCAAGGCGCTGCGCGAGGAAGGTTATCGCGTCATTCTGGTCAATTCCAATCCGGCCACCATCATGACCGACCCGGAAATGGCGGATGCCACCTATATCGAGCCGATTACCTGGCAGATGGTGGAAAAAATCATCGAGAAAGAGCGTCCCGATGCCTTGCTGCCTACCATGGGCGGCCAGACTGCGCTGAACTGCGCTCTCGATCTCGCCAAGCACGGCGTGCTTGAAAAATACAAGGTTGAACTGATCGGTGCCAGCAAGGAAGCCATCGACAAGGCGGAAGACCGTGAGAAGTTCAAACAGGCGATGACCAAAATCGGCCTCGGTTCCGCACGCTCTGCTGTCGCGCACAGCATGGAAGAAGCCCTGCAGGTGCAGGCCACGATCGGTTACCCGGCCATCATCCGTCCTTCGTTTACCATGGGTGGCAGCGGCGGCGGTATCGCCTACAACCGCGAGGAATTCCTTGCCATCTGCGAACGCGGGCTGGAAGCCTCGCCGACCAGCGAGCTGTTGATCGAAGAATCGCTGCTGGGCTGGAAAGAATATGAGATGGAGGTGGTGCGCGACCGCGAGGACAACTGCATCATCATCTGCTCGATCGAAAACCTCGATCCGATGGGCGTGCATACCGGTGACTCCATTACCGTTGCGCCGGCGCAGACGCTGACCGACAAGGAATATCAGATCATGCGCAACGCCTCGCTCGCGGTATTGCGTGAGATCGGCGTCGATACCGGCGGCTCCAACGTGCAGTTCGCCATCAATCCTGATGACGGCCGCATGATCGTCATCGAGATGAATCCGCGCGTATCGCGTTCGTCAGCGCTGGCTTCCAAGGCGACCGGCTTTCCGATCGCCAAGGTGGCGGCCAAACTGGCTGTCGGTTATACCCTGAATGAACTGAAGAACGAGATTACCGGCGGCGCGACCCCGGCCTCGTTCGAGCCGTCCATAGATTACGTGGTGACCAAGATCCCGCGTTTCGCGTTTGAAAAATTCCCGCAGGCCGACTCGCGTCTGACCACGCAGATGAAATCAGTCGGGGAAGTGATGGCGATCGGCCGCACTTTCCAGGAATCGTTCCAGAAAGCGTTGCGCGGGCTTGAAGTCGGCGTTGACGGGCTGGATGAAGTCAGTACCGATATCGACCGCATCAAGAAGGAGCTGGGCGAGCCCGGCCCCGAACGTATCTGGTATGTGGGCGATGCGTTCCGTCAGGGCCTCAGCGTGGAAGAAGTGTTCCAGCTGTCGAAGATCGATCCCTGGTTCCTCGTGCAGATCGCCGACATCATCCGGCGCGAACAGTCGCTGGCCGGCCGCAATCTGGCCGACCTCGACCGTGACATGCTGTTCCAGCTCAAGCGCCGTGGTTTTTCCGACCGCCGCTTGGCCAGACTGCTGGCGACCGACCAGCACGCCGTGCGCGCTTACCGTCAGGCGCTGAATGTGCGTCCGGTCTACAAGCGTGTCGATACCTGTGCTGCCGAGTTTGCCACCAATACCGCCTACATGTATTCGACCTATGAACAAGAGTGCGAATCGCGTCCGAACGACAGGAAAAAGATCATGGTGCTCGGTGGCGGCCCCAACCGCATCGGCCAGGGTATCGAATTCGATTATTGCTGCGTGCATGCTGCTTTCGCCATGCGTGAGGATGGTTATGAAACCATCATGGTCAACTGCAATCCTGAAACCGTTTCCACCGACTACGACACTTCCGACCGTCTGTATTTCGAACCGGTGACGCTGGAAGACGTGCTGGAAATCGTTGCCATTGAAAAGCCGGTGGGCGTCATCGTTCAGTACGGTGGTCAAACACCGCTGAAGCTGGCGCGCGACCTGGAGAAAGCCGGCGTGCCGATTATCGGTACGACGCCGGACGCGATTGACCGCGCCGAAGACCGCGAGCGTTTCCAGCAGATGTTGCAGGACTTGGGGCTGAAACAGCCGCCCAACCGCACCGCGCGCACGCCGGAAGAAGCGCTGCGCCTCGCGCAGGAAATCGGTTATCCGTTGGTGGTGCGTCCGTCCTACGTGCTCGGTGGCCGCGCGATGGAAATCGTGCAGGAACAGGCGCAACTCGAGCGTTACATGCGCGAAGCGGTCAAGGTTTCCAACGAGTCGCCGGTGTTGCTCGACCGTTTCCTCAATGACGCCAAGGAAGTCGATGTCGATGCCCTGTGCGACGGCGAGGAAGTCATTATCGGCGGCATCATGGAGCACGTCGAGCAAGCGGGCGTGCACTCGGGTGATTCCGCCTGTTCATTACCGCCTTACAGTCTTTCCGCGGATTTGCAGAACGAATTGCGCGACCAGACTGTGAAGATGGCCAAAGCGCTGGGTGTAGTCGGTCTGATGAACGTGCAGTTCGCCATTCAGGGCGATACGGTCTATGTGCTCGAAGTCAATCCGCGTGCATCGCGTACCGTGCCTTTCGTTTCCAAGGCCTGCGGCCTGCAGCTGGCCAAAGTGGCCGCGCGCTGCATGACCGGCACCAGACTGAAGGATCAGGGCGTCAGCCGTGAAATCGTGCCGCCTTATTACTCGGTGAAAGAAGCGGTATTCCCCTTCATCAAATTCCCCGGCGTTGATACCATTCTCGGCCCGGAAATGAAATCGACCGGCGAAGTCATGGGCGTGGGCCGTACCTTTGCCGAGGCTTTCGTCAAATCGCAGCTGGGTTCCGGCGACAAGCTGCCCAAGGGCGGCAAGGCTTTTGTCAGTGTGCGCCGCGAGGACCGCGAGCGCGTGATCGAAATCGCCCAGGCTTTGTCCGATCTCGGCTTCCAGTTGCTGGCAACCAAGGGTTCGGCCTCGGCACTGGCTGCTGCCGGCCTTGCAGTGACGCCGGTTAACAAGGTGGCTGAAGGCCGTCCGCATATCGTCGACATGATCAAGAACGGCGACATCAGTTTTATTGTCAACGTCACTGAAGACAAACGCGCTGTCGCCGATTCCTATGAAATCCGCCGCAGTGCCTTGCAGCAGAAGGTAACTTATTACACCACGCTGGCCGGTGCCAAGGCTGCCTGCATCGGCATGGCGCACATGCAGGAGCTGGAAGTCGAGTCGCTGCAAAACTTGCATCGCCAACTGGCTAAGTAATAAGATATCGTCAACAAAGA
>JBEDHT010000092.1:0-5804 GCA_041174025.1 Pseudomonadota bacterium | reverse complement strand
GACCGCGCCGAGATCACGCACCGGTTCGATGCGCTCACTGTCGCCCGCAACGGACGCATTTATGTCGCCTGGGTCGACAAGCGCGATCTGCACGCCGCGCAGGCCAACAAGCAAGCCTACGCCGGAGCCGCCATCTACTATGCTTATTCCGATGATGGCGGGCTGACGTTCAAGGAGGAACAAAAACTGGCCGACAGCAGCTGCGAGTGCTGTCGCATCGCCCTGATCACCGACGGCGACGGTCATGCCGTGGCGCTGTGGCGCCATGTGTTCGACGGCGGCGTGCGCGATCACGCCATCGCCAGATTTTCCGGCCAGCCGCTGATGGAAGCGAAGCGTGCCAGTTACGGCAACTGGAAGGTCGATGCCTGCCCGCATCATGGCCCTGCGCTCGCGCGCGGCGGTGATTGGGGCTGGCATATGGCGTGGTTTGACGGCGGTGAAAAGGCCGGGCTCTACTATGCCCGTATGGACGGCGAGGCCTGGGTGTCGTCTCCCGCCCGCCGTTTCGGTTTGCCGGAGCAGCAGGCCGGACATCCTGCGCTGGCCAGCCGGGGCGAACAGGTCTGGCTGGTCTGGCGCGCACTGACGGCGCATTCGGCAATCGTCATGCTGGCATATTCCGATGACGGCGGCCGCAGCTGGCACGATGCCGTGCAGGTCGCCGAGACCGGCGGCAGGGCCGATCATCCGCAATTGCTGACGCAGGGCGACGCCGTCTGGCTGTTCTGGAATACCGCCAACGACGGCCTTGTCAGCAGGAGGCTGCTGCCATGAAGCACATCCTGAAAGGCTTGCTTGGAGGCTTACTGGCAGTGCTGTTGGGCTTGCTACCGGCGATGGCGCAAGGGGCGGAGTTTCTGCCGTTTCGCGGCGACAGCCGGACTGCCATCGAACAGGCGCATGCCGGCCGGGCCATGATATTGACGTTCTGGTCGGTCGATTGCGCCTATTGCGTGGACGATCTTGCGCTGCTCGGCGAGATCGTCCGCCGCCATCCGCAGATCGTGCTGGTGACGGTCAATACTGATGATGACGGCGCGGTCAATACGGTCAATGCGGGCAAGGTGCTGGACAAGGCCGGCTTGCCCGCCCATGCGCGTTGGCGATTCGCCACGCAGGACAGCGATCGCCTGCGCTATCAGATCGACCGCAAATGGTATGGTGAATTGCCGCGCAGCTATTTCTACGACAATCAGCACCGGGTCAAGGCGGTCAGCGGCAAACCCGATAGCACATGGTTGCAGGGCTGGCTGCAGGCGTTGCAGGCTGGGCGGCCTTAACCCGGATGATCTTCTTCACTGGCCGGTTTCTGTGCGATGTGCAGCGCAGCTTTGGCCAGCAAGTGAGCGCTCACGGGCGCAGTGATGAAGAGGAACAAGGTGGCAGCGATTTCGTGCAGGCTGATGCCGGGGTCGCTGACGCTGAAATAGATGGCCGAGGCGATGACCATGGCACCGACGCCCAGCGTGGTGGTTTTGGTCGGCCCGTGCAGGCGCATGAAAAAATCCGGCAAGCGCGCGAGGCCGATGGAGCCCAGCAGGGTGAAGCTGGCGCCGGCCAGAATCAGGAATGCCAGCAGGCTTTCGATCCAGATGTTCATTCGATGATATCCCCCCGCAACAGATACTTGGACAACGCCACGGTGCCGACAAAACCCATGATGGCAATCAGCAGGGCCGATTCGAAATAGGCCGAGTTGTGCGTGTTGATGCCGAGCAGCACCAGTAGCGCGATGGTGTTGATATAGAGCGTATCGAGCGCCAGGATGCGGTCGGTGGCGTCCGGCCCGCGCACCATGCGGTAGAGACTCAGCAGCATGGCCAGCGCGATCATCCCGAAGGCGATCTGTATGGCGAAATTCAGCATGAGAAAATCTCCTTCAGCGGTTTTTCATAGCGTGTCTTGATGGCGTTGATGACGGCTTCGCGGTCATCCACATTGAGCGCATGCACCTGCAGCACCCAGCGGCTGCGGTCGATGTCGATCGAGACGGTGCCCGGTGTCAGTGAGACGATGCTGGCCAGCAAGGTGCCGACGAACGGATCCTGCAGGTCGAGCGGCACTTCGATGAAGGCCGGCTTGATGCGCCCGGCCGGTCCCAGTACCAGTTTTGCGACATCGATGCTGGCGACGACGATATCGCAGACGACGACCACGAACAGGCGCAATGCCGGAATCGCTTTTACACGCGGCGGATGCTCGGGCCAGAAGCTGCGTGTCAGCAGCGGTAAACCTATCGCCAAGATCAGCGCCAGAACCGCATGTGCCAAGGAAGATGCGTTATTCAGCGCCATCCATAACAGAAAGATGGCAACGGAAAGTGCGGGATGCGGAAAATAGCGTCTCATGGCCTGTTTACCCTGTTCACGGTTTCCGGCTGCGGGATCACGGCATGAATGTAATCAGCCGGCTCATGCAATTGCATTGCCGTGCGTTGGCAGAAATCCGACAGCGGCCTGGCCAGCACGACCAGCAATACCGCAATGGTCATTAAACCGAAGCAGGCCGCAGTCTGGCGCCAGTGTGCCGCAGTTTGTGTTGCGGGCGGCAGCGCCTCAGCCTCGGACGGCGTTTCCCAGAACAGACGGCTGCCGGCCTTGGCCAGCGCGACCGTTGTCAGCAGGCCCGCGATCAGAATCACTGTCCAGATGGCGGCGGCCATCGATGCATCGCTGACGCTGGAAAGCAGCATCAGCTTGCCGATGAATCCGGAAAACGGTGGCAAGCCCGCAGCAGTTGCAGCCAGCAGCAGAAAGCCCAGCTTGAGCCGTACCGGCATGTTGCTGCGCGCGGCTGAAAGATGGTCTGCCGCTGCGCCGCGCGCATCGCTGATCAGGCCGGAGAGCAGAAAGAATGCAGCACCTGCAATCGCGGACTGCACCAGATAATAGAGTCCGGCAGCGGTGATTTCGCGCTCGCCCAACGGTGCCAGCAATAACAGTACACCGGCCGAAGACAGCACCAGCCAGGCGATCAGCGTCTGCAACCGTTTGGCTGCCAGAACGCCGAGCGCTGCAACGGCAATGGTGGCCAGCGCAGCGATGACCAGCCAGTCGCCTACCAGATCGGCGGTGGCAGCAGCCGGGCCGAAAGCAATGGTTTCAACACGCAGCAGCGCGACAATACCGACCTTGGTCATGATCGCAAACAGCGCAGCGACCGGTGCACCGGCAGCGGCATAGGCGTGCGGCAGCCAGAACGACAGCGGCAGGACGGCCGCCTTGAGCAGGAATACGGTAAACAACAGCGCACCGGCGAGACGTACCAGCGCAGCCTGGTCGCTGGATACGGTTTGCAGCTGGATGGCGATATCGGCCAGATTGAGCGTACCGAGTGTGCCGTAGATGAGCCCGAGCGCGATCAGAAACACCGCGGAACCGGCCAGGTTCAGCGTAACGTAGGCGAAACCGGAGCGGCTTTTATCCAGCCCGCCGCCGTGCGCCAGCAGGATATAGGAAGCCAGCAGCATGACTTCGAAGAAGACAAACAGGTTGAATACATCGCCGGTCAGGAAAGCACCGTTGATGCCCACCAGTTGCAGCTGAAAAATGGCGTGAAAGTGGCGGCCCTTCCGGTCAAACCCGGCGCTGGCATAGAGCAGCGCGGCGGCTCCCAGTATCGCGCTCAGCATGACACCGAGCGCAGCCAGACGGTCTGCCACCAGCACGATGCCGAACGGCGGCTGCCATTCCCCCAGCGCATAGGCGATCGGCGGCAGGTGATCGGTCAGCCAGAGCAGGTGCGCCGATGCGGCCAGCAGCAGCAATGTGGAAACAGCAGCGATGCCGCGCTGCATTGACGGATGGCGACCGGCTGCGAGCAACAGCACGATGCTGCTGACAAAGGGGATCAGCACCGGCAGGATGGCGCTGTGCATGACAAGAAATGACGTCATGACGCCTCGCCTTTCTTGCCTGCTTCTGTTGATTCGATTGCCATATCCACGTGGTCGTCACCCGACTCCGAAAGTCCGCGCAGCGCCAGCGTGACGATGTAGGCGGTCATGCCGAAACCGATGACGATGGCGGTCAGCACCAGCGCCTGCGGAATCGGATCGGTGTAATGGCTGGCTTCTGCACTGATGATAGGCGGCGCATTGATGGTCAGTCTGCCACTGGCAAACAGGAACAGATTGACCGCGTAGGACAGCAGCGTGAGGCCGAGAATGACCGGGAAGGTGCGTGCCCGCAGCATCAGGTAGACGCCGCAGCTCGACAGTAGGCCGATTGCAATTGCCAGCATGGCTTCCATCAGGTTTGCTCTCCTTTATGCAGTTTTCCCAATTCGCTCAGTATCAGCAGCACGGTGGCGACCACCACCAGATAAACGCCGAGGTCGAAGATGATGACCGATGCCAGTTCGATATCGCCCAGCAGCGGCAGCTGGAAATGGCCGTGCGCGCTGGTGAGGAAAGGCCGGCTGAAGAACCAGCTGACGAGACCGATGCCGGCAGCAAAGGCGAGACCGAGGCCGAGCAGCGGCGGGTAGCTTCTCGGCAGACGGTTTTCGGCGAACGAGAGGCCGCCCGCCAGCGATTGCAGGATCAGCGCAACGCCGGTGACCAGACCCGCGACAAAGCCACCGCCGGGCAGGTTGTGGCCGCGCAGGAAGATATAGACCGAGACGGCGAGCGCCAGCGGCAACAGCGGCTGCATCAGCATCCTGAGGAAGAGCGGATGCGGCTCCTGTGCCCACTGACGCCCGGCGCTGTCATGTTTGGGCGGCAGCAAGCGCAGCTGGTCCAGCAGGGCGTGAGCGCCGAGCGCGGCCATCGCCAGCACGGCGATTTCACCGAGCGTATCGAAACCACGGAAATCGACCAGAATGACGTTGACCACATTGCTGCCACCGCCGCCGGGCACCGATTGTTCCAGATAGAAATTAGAGATGGTGCTGAACGGGCTGGTTAGCAGCGCGTAGGTCGCCAGCGCCATGCCGCCGCCGATGGCGGCAGCGAGGAGCACATCGCGGCCGACGCGCAGGCGCGAAGATTCTTTCGGGGTGGTCTGCGGCAGGTAGTAGAGCGCCAGCAGCATCAGCACGATGGTGACGACCTCAACCGAGAGCTGGGTGAGCGCCAGATCGGGGGCGGAAAAGCGCACGAAGGTCAGCGACACGACCAGACCGACAATGCCGATCAGGATGACCGCGAGCAGACGGCGGTGGTGCAGCAGCGTAGTCCCGATGGTGCCGAGCGCCATGGCAGCCAGCGCGATCATGGCGGCGATGTCGATGGGCGAGCTGCTGGCGCCGCTGAAGCTGGCATCGCTGAGACTCATATTGCTGTATGAGGCCCAGCCGCCGTAAATCAGCACGAAAGCGCAAAGCAGCGCGACATAGCGTTGCAGCGAGCCGTTGTCGAGCCATGCCAGCATGCGGTTGGCTTGCGCGACCATGAAGCGATGCAGGCGTTCGAAGCCGGTTTTGCTGTTGAGCGAAGGCAATCGGTCGTTCCATCTGATCAGGGTTGCGCGCTGTGCATAGAGTGCGACGCCGCCCGCCAGTGCCACCACGCTCATGACCAGCGCGAGGTTGAAGCCGTGCCAGATTTTCAGGTCATAAGCAGGGAGCGGTGCCTGCAGGGTGGCACCGGCTGCCGTGGCCAGCAGGGTGCCGACCGACCAGGCGGGGAACATGCCGACCACCAGGCAGAGCAGTACCAGAATCTCGACCGGCACGCGCATCCAGCGCGGCGGCTCATGCGGTTGACGCGGCAGGTCGACGGGGTCGCCGTTGAAGAAGACATCGTGGATGAAGCGTGCCGAGTAGGCGACGGCCAGAATGCCGGCGATGGTGGCGAA
>JBEDHT010000091.1:0-5120 GCA_041174025.1 Pseudomonadota bacterium | reverse complement strand
GCGCGATCTGGTCAACGCGATTCCCTACGCGGCCATCCAGAAGGGCGAGCTGACGGTCGGCAAGCAGGGCAAGAAGAATGTCTTCAACGGCCGCATTCTCGAAATCGAAGGTCTGCCCGATCTCAAGGTCGAGCAGGCATTCGAGTTTGCCGATGCTTCTGCCGAGCGCTCGGCCAATGGTTGTACTGTGCGGCTCAACAAGGAGCCGGTCATCGAGTTCCTGCAATCCAATATTGTGCTGATGCAGAACATGATAGACAGCGGCTATCAGGATGCCCGCACCCTGCAGCGCCGTATCGATGCCATGCAGACCTGGCTGGCGCAGCCGGATTTGCTGGAGCCGGATAGCGATGCCGAATATGCCTACGTGCTGGAAATCGATCTGAACGAAATCACCGAGCCGCTGGTGGCCTGCCCCAACGATCCGGACGATATCAAGCCTTTGTCTGCAGTGGTCGGCGACAAGATCGATGAAGTCTTCATCGGCAGCTGCATGACCAACATCGGCCACTACCGCGCCGCAGCCAGGGTGCTGGAAGGTTCGGGCAACATTCCGGTGCGCCTGTGGGTGGCGCCGCCAACCCGCATGGATGAGGCGCAATTGCGCGAAGAGGGCGTCTACGCCGTATTCGGCGTGGCCGGTGCCCGCACCGAAGTGCCGGGCTGTTCTCTCTGCATGGGCAACCAGGCGCGCGTGGCAGACCGTGCCACCGTGTTTTCGACCAGCACCCGCAATTTCGATAACCGCATGGGCAAGGACGCGCGCGTTTATCTGGGTTCGGCCGAACTGGCGGCAGTGTGCGCCAAGCTGGGCAGGATGCCGACGCCAGAGGAGTATCTGGCGACCGTCGGCGACAGGTTGAGCCGCAATTCTGCAGAGATTTACCGTTATCTGAACTTCCATCAGATGGCGGAATACGCCAACCGCAAGGTGATTCCAATCGCGGAATTGAGCAGCTGAGTCTGGTTGCGTGCAAGGTAGAACAGGCCGCCGAGTGCGGCCTGCTGTTTGAGTACAGCCGTGCGGGTATGTGCCGGCGTCGTCGCTCCGGCCTTGCATTCCACGCTGTACAGCGGGTTTGCGCGCATGGCAGGATCAATCAGAGGTTCCTTAAGCGGCCCTGGCGTATTACAATCCCGATAAATAGGGTCATTCAAGGGCGCGTGATAAATACAACAAATGCGCGTTTCGTGGCCGGGCCAACTGTTGGTTGAACATGAATCCAGATAACTCCAAACGCACCATCTTCTATATTTCAGATAGCACGGGCATTACCGTAGAAGCGCTGGGACAGTGCCTGCTCTCTCATTTTGAAGGCCTCACCCTGAAGCAGGTGCGCATGCCGTTTATCGACAGTGTCGACAAGGCCAAGGCGGCGGTTGAAGTGATCAACGCCACGCAGGAGCGCGACGGCGTCAGGGCAATCATCTGCATGACGGTGGTCAGCCCCAGCATACGCGCGCTGTTCCATCTGACCGGCGCGCATTGTCTCGACATGTTCGGCACTTTCGTCAATCCGCTCTCCTGCGAGCTCGGCATGCCGGCCAACGAGACCATCGGTCTTTCGCGGCGCGTTGCCGGTGCGGAATACCGCAACCGCATCAATGCCATCAATTTCACGCTGGGCCATGACGACGGCATCAGCGAAACCGGGTTGAAGGATGCCGATGTCATTCTGGTCGGCGTTTCCCGTTGCGGCAAGACGCCCACCAGTATTTACCTGGCCATGCAGTACGGCATGGCTGTTGCCAATAATCCGATCATTCCGGAAGACCTCGAACGCGACGCCTTGCCGGGGACTTTGCTCGACCACAAGGACAAGATTTTCGGCTTGACCATCGACCCGCAGCGGCTGCACATGATCAGAAGCGAGCGGCGGCCCAACAGCCACTATGCCGATTACGAAAACTGCAAGCGCGAGGTGAAGCAGGCCGAAGCCTTGATGCGGCGTGAGGGAATCGATATGCTGGATTCCACCTCGCGCTCGGTCGAAGAGATTTCATCGCTGATTATGCAGCGGCTCAGTCTCAAGGGTGTGCAGAAGTGTTCCGGTTAGGCCGCCGGTAATTTGCAGTGTGATCAGAAAATACAATTATTTCATGAGGAAAATGGTATGCAAGCCTATGTAATCCCGTTTGAACAGCTCGGAATGCATGATGTTGACCGGGTGGGCGGTAAGAACGCGTCGCTTGGCGAGATGATCAGCAACCTTGCCGCAAGCGATGTGCGCGTTCCCGGAGGCTTTGCGACCACGGCCCAGGCTTATCGTGATTTTCTTGCGCATGAAGGTCTTGAGGCGCGCATCAAGGATGCGCTGGCCAAGCTTGATGTGGATGACGTTGTGGCGCTGGCGAAGACCGGTGAACAGATTCGTGGCTGGATCGTCGAAGCGCCGCTGCCGGCCCGTCTCGAACAGGAAATCCGCGAGCACTACGCGAAACTGGCGACCGATGACGACGCCAGCTTTGCCGTCCGCTCCTCCGCTACTGCCGAAGACATGCCGGACGCTTCCTTTGCCGGCCAGCAGGAAACCTTCCTCAACATTCACGGCATCGACAACATCCTGCATGCCATCCGCGAAGTGTTCGCCTCGCTCTACAACGACCGTGCCATTTCCTACCGCGTGCACTCCGGCTACAACGACATCGAAGTGGCGCTTTCCGCCGGCGTGCAACGCATGGTGCGTTCCGACCTCGGCGCATCCGGCGTCATGTTCACGCTGGATACCGAATCCGGTTTCCGCGATGTGGTGTTCATTACATCTTCCTATGGTCTGGGTGAAATGGTCGTGCAGGGCGCGGTCAACCCGGACGAATTCTACGTACACAAACCGCAGCTGGAAGCGGGTTTCCCGGCACTGATCCGCCGCGGGCTGGGCTCCAAGCAGCAACGCATGGTGTTCAACAGCGAGCGTTCGGCCGGACGTTCAGTCAAGGTGGTCGAGACTTCTGCAGCCGAGCGCAACCAGTTCTCCCTGAGCGAAGCCGAAGTGCTGGAGCTTGCCCGTCACGCCATCGCGATCGAAAAACACTACGGTTGCCCGATGGACATCGAGTGGGGCAAGGATGGCCAGGACGGCAAGCTGTATGTCGTGCAGGCGCGTCCGGAGACAGTGAAATCGCGCTCCGAGGATAAAGCGATTGAGAAATTCAGCCTGAAGAAACGCGGTACCGTGCTGTCCGAAGGCCGTGCCATCGGCCAGAAAATCGGCGTTGGCCCGGTACGTATCGTCGAGAGCGCCAATGACATGCATCTGGTCAAGGCCGGTGATGTGCTGGTGACCGACATGACCGACCCCAACTGGGAGCCGGTGATGAAGAAAGCCTCCGCGATTGTCACCAATCGTGGCGGCCGCACCTGTCACGCCGCCATCATCGCGCGTGAACTCGGTATTCCGGCCATCGTCGGTTGCGGCAACGCGACCAGCACCCTGAGCGAAGATCAGGTGGTCACCGCTTCCTGCGCCGAAGGCGATACCGGTTATGTCTATGAGGGCGAATTGCCTTATGAGAAGACCGTGACCGAGCGCCAGTCGTTGCCGAATATTCCGGTCAAGCTGATGCTCAACGTCGGCAACCCCTCGCTCGCCTTCGAGTTCGCCCAGTTGCCGAACGCCGGGGTCGGTCTCGCCCGTCTCGAATTCATCATCAACAATCTGATCGGCATCCATCCCAAGGCCATCCTGCGATTTGACCAGGTCCCGCACGAACTGCACGATTCCGTGGCCGAGCGTACCCGCGGTTATGCCGATCCGCGCACCTTCTACGTCGAGAAGATCACCGAGGGTGTTTCCACGCTGGCGGCGGCTTTCTGGCCGAACAAGGTGATCGTGCGCCTGTCCGATTTCAAGTCCAACGAATACCGCAAGCTGATCGGCGGCGATCTGTTCGAGCCGATCGAAGAAAACCCGATGCTGGGTTTCCGTGGTGCTGCACGCTACATCTCCAAGGATTTCCGCGATTGCTTCGCGCTCGAATGCGAGGCGATGAAAAAGGCGCGCGATGTGCTGGGTTACACCAACATCGAACTGATGGTGCCGTTCGTGCGTACCATTGATGAGGCACGCGGCGTGGTCGAGCTGCTCGAACAGCACGGCCTCAAGCGCGGCGAGAATGGCCTGCGTCTGATCATGATGTGCGAAATTCCGTCGAATGCATTGCTGGCTGAAGAGTTCCTCGAATATTTCGACGGTTTCTCCATCGGTTCCAACGATCTTACACAGTTGAGCCTCGGCCTGGACCGCGATTCCAGTCTGGTTGCCGAGAGTTTTGACGAGCGCAACGCGGCGGTGAAAAAACTGCTGTCGATGGCGATCAAGACCTGCAACAGCAAGGGCAAGTATGTCGGCATCTGCGGCCAGGGGCCTTCCGACCATGTCGACTTTGCCGAGTGGCTGATGGCTGAGGGCATTCAGACCATGTCGCTGAATCCGGACACCCTGATCGAGACCTGGAACACGCTGGCCAAGGTCGCCAAGTAACAGGCCGGCAAGCCGGCCGCGCAGGTTCAGCAAAAAGCCCATTCACTGGTTCAACTGGGAATGGGCTTTTTGTTTCATTCACGGCGTCAGCGATGCCGATTAAAATAAAAACAGCAGCAATTGAAAACGAAGTCCGTTTGTGGAGAGGGAAGGTTGGTCATGAGTTCTATCGAATCCGTATTGCATGAAACCCGATTGTTTGAACCCGCCGAGGCGCTCAAGCGCGATGCGGCGATTCCCGGCATGGATGCCTACCATCGCCTCTGCGATGCGGCTGAAAATGATTATGAGGGCTTCTGGGCCGGGCTGGCGCGTGAATTGCTGGATTGGAAAACTCCCTTCACCCAGGTACTGGACGAGAGCAATCCGCCGTTTTACCGCTGGTTTGCCGACGGCGAGCTGAACGCGTCATGGAATTGTCTGGATCGTCATCTGTCGACGCGCGGTGACAAGGTGGCGATCATTTTCGAGGCTGATAACGGCGAAGTGACCACAGTCACATACCGTGAGCTGCATCGGCGCGTCTGCCGCTTTGCCAACGGTCTCAAGAAACTGCAACTGAATCAGGGCGACCGCGTGCTGATCTACATGCCGATGGGGGTCGAGGCGATTACGGCGATGCAGGCCTGCGCCCGCCTC
>JBEDHT010000090.1:0-5049 GCA_041174025.1 Pseudomonadota bacterium | reverse complement strand
TTCTCTGCCTCGACCTGCCTTGCCACGCGCTCTATCATGTTGTGGCGGGATTCCGGTGTTTCCAGGCTGATGCGGCCCAGCGCGCCGCTGCGGTAATCGACCAGAAACGCCATCGCGGTTTTTTCCATGTCGAATTCGCCGCCCTTGAGCCGGTAGCCGCGCCGTTTGGCGACTGCTTCCAGCAGGTCAACACTGTCCATGCTGCCGCAATCGATCTTGTAGCGGGCATTGAGCAGGGCAGGGTAGCGTTCGAGCAATATCTCCGCCAGAAACAGCGCGACATCTTCGTCGATCACCGCATTGCGGCCGATCGCATGGCTCGCCGCCAGCATGTAACCATCCGATTCATAAGCGATCTTCGGCCACATCATGCCCGGCGTATCGGTAATGCTCATGGTCTCGCTCAGGTCGAAACGCTGCTGCGATTTGGTCACCGCCGGCTCATCGCCGACCTTGGCAATGCGACGGTTGAGCAAAGCGTTCATCAAGGTCGATTTGCCGACATTGGGGATGCCCATGATCATCATGCGCAAAGGCTTGATATGCGTGCCGCGATGCGGCGCCAGCTGCAGACAAAGCCCCGGGATTTTCTTGGCATCGCCCGGTTTTTTGCACGATAGCGCAACCGCCCTGACGCTTTCCTGCTGATTGAAATGATGCAGCCAGGCCTGCGTTGCATCCGGGTCGGCGAGATCGGCCTTGTTCAGTATCTTCAGATTCGGCCGCTGGCGGAACAAGCGCATTTCCTCGATCATCGGGTTATGGCTCGCCTCCGGCACGCGCGCGTCCAGCACCTCGATCACCACGTCGATGAACTCCATGGTTTCGGCCGCTTTTTTGCGGGCTTGGGTCATATGGCCCGGGAACCATTGTATGGTCATATCTCTTGCATCCGTTCTGAATGAACCAGCATTATCCCACGATGATTCATGTTGCCGGTAAAATGCAGGAACCTTAATTCATGCCACAGAGATCACAGAGCTCACAGAGGCCGGCAAGTGGAGAGCGAAGATTTTCTCTGTGTACTCTGTGATCTCTGTGGCTTAAAGTTTGATATGACCAATATTCCTGATATCCGTCCCGGGCAGTCCGTCGAATTGCTCAAGGCGCTGCATATCCTCACGCGCGACGGCAAGCTCAATCAGGATAGCCGCCGCAAACTGAAGCAGGTCTACCATCTCTATCATTTCATCGAGCCTCTGCTGGAGGAGGTGATGGCGGAAAATCCGGAGGCTGTGCTGGTGGACCACGGCGCCGGCAAGTCTTATCTCGGTTTCATCCTTTACGATCTTTTCATGAAGCAGCGTTCCGGCGGTCGCGTCGTCGGTATCGAGACGCGCGCCGAGCTGGTGCAGAAATCACGCGAGCTGGCGCAGCAGTTGGGTTTTGACCGCATGGCGTTCATGCATCTCAGTGTGGAGGAGTCGATCCGTTCGCAGGATCTGCCGCCGCGTGTCGATATCGTCACCGCGCTGCATGCCTGCAATACCGCGACCGATGACGCCATCCGTTTCGGTTTGCAGAAGCAGGCGAAATTCATGGTGCTGGTGCCTTGCTGTCAGGCCGAGGTGGCCGAAGTGTTGCGGCGCCACAAGAACGAATCGTTCGGCAAGACGCCGTTGTCGGAAATCTGGCGCCACCCCATACATACGCGTGAATTCGGCAGCCAGATCACCAACGTGCTGCGTTGCCTGCAACTGGAGTCGCACGGTTATCAGGTGACGGTCACCGAATTGGTCGGCTGGGAACACTCGATGAAGAACGAACTGATCATTGCCCGTTTCAACAACCATCCGCGCAGGAACGCCCGGCAAAGACTGGAGCAGATTCTGCAGGAACTGAATCTGGATGAATTGCGCGCCAGATTCCTGGAACCCCACAAATCCGTATGAAGTGCGCCTGTATGAACTGCGCCCGCAAGAAGTGAACACGTATGAAGCCGGAACCCATGAAATTTCAAACCCCTCTTTATTCTGCCGCCGATATACGCCGGCAGGAACAGGCGTGCGCCGGTCAACCGCTGATGGAGTTGGCGGGCCGTTCCATTGCCAATTATGCGCAGGGCTTGCTGCCCGATGTGCAGTCTTCGATTCTGTTGCTGGCAGGCCCCGGCAACAACGGTGGCGATGCCTTGGTCGCGGCCAGGCTGCTGCGCGATATTTACCGCGTCGCGCTGGTGTTCTGCGGCGATACCAACAAACTGCCTGCCGATGCGGCCACCGCCTGCCGCCGCTGGCAGGAATCGGGCGGCGAGCTGCTGTCTGATATTCCGGCCGGCGAGTGGGATCTGGTGATCGACGGCCTGTTCGGCATCGGGCTCGGCAAGCCGCTCAGCGGGCGTCCTGCCGAACTGGTAGCGCAGGTCAACCGGCTCGGCAGCAAAGTGCTGGCTATCGATATCCCGAGCGGCCTCTGCGCCGACAGCGGCAAGGTCATGGGCGCTGCCATTCATGCTGACTGCACCATGACCTTTCTCGGTCTCAAGCCCGGCCTCTTTACCCTGGATGGGCCTGATCATGCCGGTACGGTCGTGCTCGAAATGCTCGGAACGGCGCCGCTACAGGCACCGGCCGGTTATCTGCTGGAGCAGGAGGATGTCAGCTGTTGGCTGCAGCCGCGCCGCAGAAACTCGAACAAAGGCAGTTACGGAAGTGTCGGTGTGGTTGGTGGCGCCAGGCAGATGAGCGGCGCAGCGATACTGGCGGCCAGAGCCGCGCTGTTGCTCGGCAGCGGTCGTGTTTATGCCGGCCTGCTGGCACCGGATGCGCCCGCTTTCGACATGATGATGCCGGAGCTGATGCTGCGTCAGGCAGCCGATGTGGCCGCACTGGCCGCACTTGATTGTGTAGTGATCGGCCCCGGTATGGGTGTCGAGGAAGCTGGCGCCGCTTTGCTGGCAGATGCGCTCGGCAACCCCGCAACGCTGGTGCTGGATGCCGATGCGCTCAATCTGCTGGCCGGCGCCAATCCGCTCAAGGAGCGCTGCGCTGCACGGAAAGGCGTCAGCATCGTCACGCCGCACCCGGGCGAGGCTGCCCGCATGCTCGCTGTCAGCGTGGACGACGTGCAACAGGATAGAATCGCTGCCGCACAGAACATCGCGCAGGCGTATGGTGCAATCACCGTGCTCAAAGGTTGCGGCACGGTCATTGCGATGCCGGATGGCCGCTGGTGGATCAACCATAGCGGCAACCCCGGACTCGCCAGTGCCGGCATGGGCGATGCGCTCGCCGGCATGATTGCCGCCTTCGTTGCGCAAGGGCTTGGCGCCGAACAAGCGACCCTGCTAGGCGTGCATCTGCACGGCGCTGCCGCCGATGCGCTGGTGTCGCAGGGCTTGGGGCCGGTCGGGCTGACGGCCAGCGAGGTGGTGATGGAAGCGCGCCACCTGCTCAATCATTGGCTGGAATGGAGCAAATGCTGATTACGGGAATCCTCATATAACGGGATGGAACTCATAGCGTCATTCCGGCGCAGGCCGAATCCGGAAAAACCAATGAACAACCAAACTACTGGACCCCGGCCTGCGCCGGGGTGACGAATAGCTGAACATACACAGACTTTCGCCAGGGTGACGCAACTGCGTGTCTGCGAGCAAAGCGAAGCCGCATGGGTCTTCCCCAGAGAATATACGTGCTGAACCACGTTCTTCTGAGTGAAAGCAATCCACAAGCCGTCATTCCGGCGCAGGCCGGAATCCAGTCAAACAAATCACCCTTCACCCTTCACCCTTCACCGGAGTTAACAACCCCTTTTCTAGCCAGCGCGCAGGCCGCGGCAATCCGGAAGCGATCACATGCCCATGTTAGAATCGCGCCTGAAATGAACAGAAAACTTCCCGCATCTTCTCCCACCGCCCCCGCAGTGCACAGTCTGGTCAGGCAACTTGAGTCGCAGCTGCCTGCCTGCATGCTGGCCGACCGTCACGTGCTGCGCAGACGTCTGCAACAGGCACGCGCTCTGATCGAGCAGGGCAAACCGGCGGAACACAGCCTGCGCGATATTGCCGCCGCAATCCGCGCATCCTGTGCAAGGCTGGCGGCGAAAAAAGCCGCTCTGCCGCAGCCTGACTATCCCGAAGAATTGCCGGTCAGCGGCAAACGTGCGGAGATTGCCGATGCGATCCGCAAGCATCAGGTGGTCATCGTCTGCGGTGAGACCGGCTCCGGCAAGACCACGCAGTTGCCGAAAATCTGCCTCGAACTCGGCTACGGCGTCAGCGGCATGATCGGCCACACACAGCCGCGCCGCATCGCCGCCCGCTCGGTTGCATCGCGTATCGCGCAGGAGCTCAATTCGCCTTTGGGCGAGGCGGTCGGTTACAAGGTGCGGTTCAACGACAAGCTTTCGGAAACGAGTTACATCAAACTGATGACGGACGGCATTCTGCTGGCGGAGACGCAGGGCGACCGGTTTCTCAACGCCTACGACACCATCATCATCGACGAGGCGCACGAGCGCAGTCTCAACATCGACTTTCTGCTGGGCTATCTCAAGCAGTTGCTGCCGAAACGGCCCGATCTCAAGGTGATTGTGACGTCGGCCACCATCGATGCCGAGCGTTTTTCCCGCCACTTCAATGACGCGCCGGTGATCGAGGTCTCCGGCCGTACCTATCCGGTCGAAATCCGCTATCGGCCATTGGGCAAGCCCGGCTTCATGGCGAAAACGGCGGATGTCGCCGACGATGAAGATGACCTCGAGATTCTTGGCCAGGACCTCATGGGGGTAAAGCGCAAGGCCCGTGTCGAGGCCCGCTGGCTGCAGGAGGATGAAGAGGAAGAAGCCATCGAGGAGGCGGTTCTCGATGCCGCTGACGATCTGTTGCGCCTGGGCGACGGCGATATTCTGGTGTTTCTGCCGGGCGAGCGCGAGATTCGCGATGTCGCCGATCATCTGCGCAAATATCAGGGCCGCTCTGCCAAGTTGCGCCACGTCGAGGTGTTGCCGCTGTTCGCACGGCTGTCGATCGAGGAGCAGCAGAGAATCTTCCGCCGTGGCGATCGCACGCGCATCGTGCTGGCGACCAACGTTGCCGAGACTTCACTC
>JBEDHT010000089.1:0-5244 GCA_041174025.1 Pseudomonadota bacterium | reverse complement strand
CCTGGCCGTCCTTGGCCTTCATGTCGAGGTGATAGGGAATGAGAATATCCTGATTCACGCGCTTGTCTTCGGCTGCCACGATGGAGAACCCGTTGGCGCGCATGATGCGGCCGACGAGGCGCGTATTCCTGCGCTCCAGCACCTCGACGATCTTCGCTTCCGGCCGGCCGCGCTTATCAACCCCGGACTGTCGCACCATGACCCGGTCACCGTGCATCACTTGCGACATCTCGCGTGGCGAAAGAAAGAAATCCACGCCGCCGTATCTTTCCTTGTCATCCGGAATCAGAAAACCGAAACCGTCCGCATGCCCCTGTACCGTGCCCGCGATCAAGTGCAGTTTTTCTGCAATACACAGCGCATCCTTGCGGTTACGGATGATCTGGCCATCGCGCTCCATGGCATTGAGGCGACGGTTGAATATTTCCTGCTCGGCTTTTTTGATCCCCAGCAACTGATAAAGCTGCTCGACTTTCAGCGGAACACCCTGCTCCGTCATGACTTGCAAAATGAATTCACGGCTTGGCAAAGGCTGCTCATACTGACTCGCCTCACGTGCCGCATGCGGGTCGGATGCACGAATATCGTTTTTTTTATGGCTTGAAGTCTTTTTTCTCGTTGACAAAGTATGTCTTTCCTATAAAATTTGCGCTCTTTGATTCACCCCATCCGAAATGCCCAGATGGCGGAATTGGTAGACGCGCTAGGTTCAGGTCCTAGTGGTGGCAACACTGTGGAGGTTCGAGTCCTCTTCTGGGCACCAGATATTGCAGCACCTTTTTCATTCTACCCCATTCGTACCACCCCATTTCATGCAGATCATTTCTTTCAGGCTGACGCGTGAGCATATTGCCTTGTGCGACTTGCTGAAACTGGCCGGCGTTGCCGATAGCGGCGGGCGCGGCAAAACCATGGTGGCTGAGGGTTTGGTAAAACTGAACGGCAACCCGGAATATCGCAAGACAGCAAAAATACGCGCCGGCGATATTGTTCAGTGTGAAGAAGTCACTATCCGGATCGAAACGGCCTGAGCAAGGCCATGAAGACATACGTTATTTCAGCGCGTAAATGGCAGGCAGATTACGCCACCAGCCATACACATCCATGCCGCAACCAAAAACATAGCGGTCGGGCAATTCAAGTCCGACATAATCGGCGCTGACCGGTTTCTGCCGGTCGAGCAGTTTTTCTGCCAGCACGGCAATCACCACGCGCGCAGCACCCAGTTCCAGACATTTCTCACGGATAGCCGCCAATGTGTGGCCTTCATCGAGAATGTCGTCCAGTATCAGCACGGTTCTACCCGCAACATTCTCGCCCGGCATCACTTTCCAGACCAGGTTCTGCCCTTCGGTCTGATTGTGATAGCGGCTCGCCTGCACGTAATCAAATTCCAGCGGGAATGCGAGCAGTGGCAGCAACTGCCCGGTAAAGGCAACGCCACCCCCCATCACGCAGAGCACCAGCGGCTCTTCGTTGCCGATGTCTGTGCTGATTGCCTGCGCAAGCTGCACTATGGCCGCGCTGACTTCATCGGCGCTGACAATCAGGTCGGCATTGCTGAGAAATTCGGCTGGCGCTTGCCGGCTCATGAGATTTCGACTTCCAGGTCTTTGAGGTACTGCCTGAATTCGGCGCCGATCTCGGGGTGACGCAAGGCAAATTCCACATTGGCTTTCATGTAGCCGAGCTTGCTGCCGCAGTCATAGCGCTTGCCGTCAAACCGATAGGCAAGGACCTTTTCATGGGAAAGCAAAGCCGAGATCGCATCGGTCAGCTGAATCTCGCCGCCCTTGCCGGGCTCGACGTTCTCAAGCAAATCAAAAATCCTCGGCGTCAGCACGTAGCGCCCGACCACGGCCAGTGTCGAGGGTGCATCTTCCGGTTTCGGCTTCTCGACAATGCTCTTCACTTCCGCAATATCGCCACCAACCCCGCCGGTATCGACGATACCGTAGCTGGCAGTCTCGCTCGGCAGCACGTCTTCCACCCCCAGTATGCTGTTACCGGTTTTTTCGAACAAGGCCGTCATCTGCTGCATGGCCGGGGTTTTGCCATCGATCAGGTCATCGGCCAGTATCACGGCAAACGGCTCATTGCCGACCGCCGGTCTGGCACACAGCACGGCATGCCCGAGCCCCAGCGCTTCGGGCTGACGGATGTAGATGCAGGACACGCCCTTGGGCAGTATGCGGCGTATCGCTTCCAGCGTCTTTTCCTTGCCGCTCGCCTCCAGCTTGGCCTCCAGTTCGAACGAGGTATCGAAATGATCCGGAATCGAACGCTTGTTACGCCCGATGACGAATATCAGATCGGTAATCCCGGCAGCAATGGCCTCTTCCGCGGCATACTGGATCAACGGGATATCCACGATAGGCAGCATCTCTTTGGGGCTGGCCTTGGTCGCGGGTAGAAACCTGGTGCCAAGACCGGCGACCGGAAAAACAGCTTTAGTGATTTTCTTCAAAATTCAAACCTCAATCCATTCTCGATGAAGTCAACGTCAAGTCGGCTGATTGCTGCTCCCGATTGACGTCGCCCGTGTATTCTTCAAGCCAGAGCCTGAGCTCTGCCTTGATTGTGTTTTCTTCGCGGTTGACCGCGCCTTCAACCCATTCTATCAAGTTGGCTACCCAAACGCTGTCTGCAGTGCGGGCGATTGCCACGCGCAGCTTCGGATGCGGTGTTTGCAGCGTGAGTTCATCATGAGCCAACAACTCTTCATACAACTTCTCGCCCGGCCGCAGACCGGTATATTCGATTCTGATGTCGTCTTCCCGCAGTCCCGATAGCCTGATCATGTCACGGGCCAGATCGGCGATCCTGACCGGTTCGCCCATATCCATGACAAAAATCTCTGCGCCGGTACCCATGACACCTGCCTGCATCACCAGCTGCGCAGCTTCAGGAATGGACATGAAAAAACGGGTGATTTCCGGGTGCGTGACCGTAATCGGCCCGCCCTTGGCAATCTGCTCGCGGAATTTCGGTATGACGCTGCCGCTACTGCCGAGCACGTTGCCGAACCGCACAATGACAAAACGTGTGCTGTTTGCCTCCTGCAGCCCCTGACAAACCATTTCCGCCAGCCGTTTACTGGCTCCCATGACATTGGTCGGATTGACCGCCTTGTCGGTCGAAACAAGGACAAACTGCCCCACTCCTGCCTGTTTACACGCATGGGCCAGCACATAAGTGCCGAACACGTTGTTGGACAGGGCCTCGCCGACATTCTCATGCTCCATCAACGGCACATGCTTGTAGGCCGCCGCATGGAATACCGTGGAAGGCCGGTAACGCGACAACAGCCCCTGCAGCCGGCGCTCATTTCTGATATCGCCGACAATATAGACAAGCTCGACATCCGCACTGGCGCCTGCGAACTCCTGCTCCAGTTGATACAGCGCGAATTCGGAAATGTCGTAACAGATCAGCATGGCAGGCTTGAAACGGGCGATTTGTCTGCACAACTCGGCGCCGATCGAACCGCCCGCGCCTGTTACCATCACCGTTTTCGCTTCAAGCAGGCCATAAAGCGCAGCCGCATCCAGGGTGACCGGGTCACGTCCGAGCAAATCCTCGACCTCAATCGGCCGTAGCTCCGAGATCGTCACCTTGCCGCTCATGAGATCCTCAAATGATGGCACCGTCAGCACCTCCAGCCCGCACTGGTTGGCTATGTGCACCGTGCGTTTACGTGCCTCGTGCGCTACCGATGGCATTGCAACAATTACATTGCGTACCGAAAGCCTGGCGGCAATCTCGGGCAACCGGTCAATGCCGCCCAACACCTGAATCCCATGAATCTGACGTCCGTGCATGATGGTGTCCTCATCCAGAATGCCAACGACACGCCACTCGCCGCTACGCAACAGGTCTTTGACCAGACTGACTGCCGGTAGCCCGGTGCCGACAACAATCACCGGCTTGCGTTGTTTGCCGGCAAAGCCATAAAGCCGGTGCTCCTTCCAGACTCTGTAGGAAAAGCGGCTACCGGCCATCAGCACCAGCAGTAGCAGAGGGTCAGCAATCAGGACGGTTCTAGGGACTACGACACCATCCGGCTGAAACATGAACATTACGGCAGCAACAACAACGGCAGAAAAAATCAATGCCTTCAAAATACGGTAAAGATCCGGAATGCTGGCAAAGCGCCAGACACCCTGATACAAGCCTGACAAGATGAAAATGGCAGCCTGTAACGGGATGACCCAACTTGCGGTTTCCCAGACGATACTGACAAAGTGATCCGGCAATTCAAAGTTGAATCGCAGCATGTAGGCAAACCACCAGGCAAACACGGCTGCGACTACATCATGCAGCAGCGCAAGAAACGTCAGGCGATTTATCATCGTTTTTGACATTTAGACCTTTTCATCAATGACTGAACACGACCGCAACTTCAACCCGCCGCCGATCGATTGAATCTGCGCCATTTCACATCGACCGACAGCATCAACGTGATGTAGACCAGTATCCACAATAACAGCATGACGGCTTGCTGGCGTTGATTCAGCTCAAACAGCAACAGGGCCGAGCCGGCCGTCATTATCATCAGTACGGCTTCGGCAACGGCAGTTTTTTTATGTCCCCAGCCGAGCTGCACCAGGCGCTGGTAATAATGCGTTTTATGCGGCAACCAGACCTTCTCCCCGCGCAAAGTCCGCTTCAATAGCGTTACTGTAGCATCGACGATAAAGGGTGAAAAAACCAGCAGCGGAAACCACAGGGGCCAAACACCATGCTGCCAGCCGGTCACACCAAGCGCGGCAGCCAGAAAACCAATCGGGATTGCGCCGCAATCGCCCATGAAGATTCTGGCCGGATGAAAGTTGAAAAGCAGAAAAGCAAGGGCTGCTGCAGAAACACAGAAGCTCATGACCGCCATCGCAACATCGCCGGCAAGGTATGCCGCCAGCGCATAAGCACTGAAACCGATCATGCTCATAGAGCCCGCCAAGCCATCAGCGCCATCCATGAAATTGTAGAGATTAAGCATCCAGACCATACCCAGCAACAAGCAGACCAACACCCACCAGTCCGCCTCCCTCAGGTTGATCAGCAGAAACAGCGCACAGACCAGAACGTGCACCAGAAAACGCCAGCCGGCGGACACCCCTCGTGCATCATCCAGCAGGGAGACCGCGAGCAATATTGCCGGCAACAGCAGCCACTGCAACTCGACGCCAAGAAACAGCCAGACCGGAAACACCGCCCCCATGATGGCTATCCCGCCGGTTCTGG
>JBEDHT010000088.1:0-3809 GCA_041174025.1 Pseudomonadota bacterium | reverse complement strand
AGCGCATATCGACCGCGTCATCATTTATCAGTGCTTCCTTAAAACTTATTCACCAGTCATATATAATTTGCCCATGCGTATCCTACTTTCCAATGATGACGGCTATTTCGCGCCCGGCATCAACATTCTCGCGGAACATTTATCCGGTATCGCCGACATCACGGTCGTAGCCCCCGAGCGCAACCGCAGCGGCGCCAGTAATTCGCTGACGCTGGACCGCCCGCTAACCGTGCGCAAGACCAGCAACGGCTTTTATTACGTCAACGGCACGCCGACCGATTGCGTCCACCTCGCGGTCACCGGCCTGCTGGCGGACCTGCCCGACATGGTGATTTCCGGCATCAATGACGGCGCCAACATGGGCGATGACACCATCTACTCGGGTACCGTCGCCGCCGCAATGGAAGGCTATCTGCTCGACATTCCTTCCTTTGCCGTTTCGATGTCGCGCCACGGCGCACAGTACTTCGAAACCGCAGCGCGGGTCGTGGTGGACCTGGTCAAACGTTACCAGAAGACCGGCTTTCCGCCGCCCTTGCTGCTCAACATCAACGTACCCGACATCCCTTATGAAGAACTGCACGGCAGTGTCGTCACCCGCCTCGGCAAGCGCCACAAGGCGGAACCGGTGATCAAGACCAATACGCCGCGCGGCGAGACGGTTTACTGGGTGGGTGCTGCCGGCAATGCCCAGGATGCCGGTGTCGGCACCGATTTCTACGCAGTGGCCGCCGAGCAGGTCTCCATCACGCCATTGCAGGTAGACCTGACCCAGCATAAACAACTGGACCAGCTCAATGCCTGGCTGGGACAGCGCTGAAGCGTACATGCATCCGGCAGAATCGAGAGCATGAGTTCGGTGATCAGCGGTATCGGCATGACCTCGCAACGCACGCGCCAGCGCATGCTCGCGCGGTTGCGCGCGCAAGGCATCAGCGACGAAGTCACGCTGGCTGCGATGGAGTCGGTGCCGCGCCATATCTTTGTCGATGAGGCGCTTTCATCGCGCGCCTATGAAGATGTATCGTTACCGATCGGCTTCGGTCAGACCATTTCACAGCCATACACGGTCGCCCGCATGACGGAAATCCTGCGCGGCAAGGGCCAGCTCGGCAAAGTGCTGGAAATCGGCACCGGCTGCGGCTACCAGACCGCCGTACTGGCGAGACTGGCAAGAGAAGTCTATTCGGTCGAGCGCATCAGCCCATTACTGATGAAAGCGCGCGGCAATCTGCGCGAACTGCGCATGAGAAATATCAAATTGAAACATGCCGATGGCACCATGGGATTACCCGAGCTGGCGCCCTACGACGGCATCATGGTGACTGCCGCATCGGGCCACGTGCCGCAGGACCTGCTGGCACAACTGGCGGTCGGTGGTCGCATGGTGATTCCGGTCGGTACCGATGAACAAACGCTGTACCTGATCGAACGAACTGAGAGCGAATACCGTCAGACCAAGCTGGAAACAGTGAAATTCGTTCCATTGCTCGGCGGCACCAGCTGACTGTTTCATTCATGAAAGCCGCCCGGCGTGGGCGTTTCTGCAATTCAATGTGAGGGATTTTTCAGGTTTGATACGCTACACCGGTCTATTACTCTTATGCAGCCTGCTGATTGGCTGTGCGAGCAGCCAGAAGGCGCCAGTGATCGATCGTGCGCCGTCAGCCAAACCGGCTGCCAAACCCCCGGAAAAAGACTGGCGTCCAGAGCTTTACACCGTCAAGAAGGGCGATACGCTCTACACCATCGGGCTGGAGCACGGCTACGATTACAAGGAAATCGCCGAAGCCAACAATATCCGCCCGCCTTACACGATTTATGTCGGCCAGAAACTCAAGCTCAAGCCCGGCACGCCCAAGCCCGGTACCTTAGCAGACAAGCCGGCCGCCACGGCTGCACAAACGCCCGCCGACAGTAGCGCAGTGGTCATTACCCCGCTGGACATGGGCGGCGACATGAGTGCCACGCCGGCGAGTGACACTCCGGCCGGAACTGTCAGCGCGGGCGAAAGCGCCGTAGCGGCTGCCGGTCAACCGCTGTTGATCAGCGAACCCAAAGCGATGCGGCAGCCGTACAGCGAACAGGCCATGCGCGTGCCCGTTGCCACAACCAGCCCCGCTACCGCACAGGCTGCGCCATCGGCCACAACACCCGCCACAAGCGCGCAGGAAGCAGCAAAACCGCCAGCAGTAGCGGCACAAACCCCAGCGACAGACATCACGGCTACCAACGGCCAGATCACCTGGGCATGGCCAGCCACCGGCAAACTGCTGGCCGGTTTCAACGATGGCGGCAATGCCAGGGGCATTGATATCGGCGGCAACACAGGGCAGGAAATCAAGGCCGCTGCGCCGGGCAAGGTCATCTACAGCGGTTCGGATTTGCGCGGCTACGGCAAGCTGGTCATCATCAAGCACAATGCGGATTACCTCTCGGTTTATGCGCATAACAGCAAGATTCTGGTGAAGGAAGGCGATCTGGTCACACGCGGCCAGAAGATCGCGGAAATGGGCAATACGGATAGCGACACTACCAAGCTGCATTTCGAAATCCGCCGGCAGGGCAAGTCGGTTGACCCCGCCGCTTATCTGCCGGGTAACCCGGGCTAAACGCGGTTCAGTTCAGTTCCCGCTGCTTGCAAACCATCGGAGGCGTCATGGCCGTCATCAAAAAACCTGAGATCAAAAAACCCGACACGCTGCTCAACACCCTGATTGCGCTGGTGCGGCTGAGTCTGGTGTTATTGGGGCTGGTCGGCATTGCCTATGAAGTGTTCCGCGAAGGCGGTTTGCTGAAATGGATATTCCAGACCTTTTTCACCTCGCTCGGCGGACTGATTGCCGCCATCGTCATCGCTTTTCTGCTGTACCGATTTTTCGGCTGGATCAACAGCGTGCCGCCAGACCAGACCAGCAGACGCGGCGACATCCCGATGTACGTCATGATGGCCGTGGGCGCTTATTATTTGTATCGCCTGCTTGCAACCGGCGGCCTGTAACCGCATATCTGCAGCAAGCTGCCCGGCATCAGGTAATCACCGTCGGCGTATCGCGCCCGGTTCTTTCTTTCAGTTCCGACAACTGCATTGCAATGCCGATCAATTCCGCCAGCGCTTCCTGCGCATCAAGATGGTGATTGGAAGGGTCAGGCTCGTAAGCTTCCAGATAGATGCGCAAGGTCGCGCCATCGGTGCCGGTGCCGGAAAGGCGGAAAACAATCCGCGAGCCGTCGGTAAACAGTATGCGGATACCCTGCGCCGTGCTGACGCTACCGTCGATGGGGTCGGTATAGCTGAAATCGTCGCAGGTTTTGACTGTGTAATTGCCGAATACAGTGTCGGGCAGATTTGAGAAACGCGCGCGCAAGTGCTGCATGACGCCGCTGGCCGCTTCTGCCGGCAGCCCCTCGTAATCGTGGCGCGAATAGACGTTACGGCCGAAACGCACCCAATGGCGCTTCATCAGGGTTTCGACCGACTGCCGCTTGATTGCCAGGATATTGAGCCAGAACAACACCGCCCAGAGACCGTCCTTTTCGCGCACATGATCTGAACCGGTGCCGAAACTTTCCTCTCCGCACAGCGTGACCTTGCCAGCATCCATCAGATTACCGAAGAATTTCCAGCCGGTCGGTGTTTCAAAGCAGGGAATGCCCAGCTCCTCCGCCACCCGGTCTGCCGCTGCGCTGGTCGGCATCGAGCGCGCAATACCGGCAAGCCCGCCGGCATAACCCGGCGCCAGCCTGGCATTGGCCGCCAGCACGGCAAGACTGTCCGAGGGCGTGACGAAAAAGCGCTTGCCCAGAAT
>JBEDHT010000087.1:0-3755 GCA_041174025.1 Pseudomonadota bacterium | reverse complement strand
GGAGAGGGCCGCATGTTGCTGGCGGGCGCGCCGCTGGCTGCGGCTGGTACTGAATTCATTGACCAGAACCCGCACCGGCACGCAGGCATTGCAGGATTCGCAGTGCGGCCGGTAAGCGAACTTTCCGCTACGGCGGAAGCCAAGCCGGATCAGACCGTTATAGACGTTCGCATCGATCAGGTGGTGCGGCGCGGCAATCAGCGATTGCGCCAGCTTGCCTTCCAGATAGCCACAGCTGTAAGGCGCGGTGACATAAAACTGGATCTTTTGCAGCGGTGCGTCGTTAGGTAGGGTCATGATCGTTCAGCCGAAGTCTGAAGGGTAATGTACCAATTTCGCCAGCTGCTGTAAAAAATCCTTGCGCGGAATTTCTCTTGCCCCAAAAGAGGCGAGATGCGCGGTTTTCATCTGGCAATCAATCAGACCGAAACCTTTCGCAGCCAGTTCTTGCACCAGCCGCACTAAGGCCACCTTGGAGGCGTCGGTCACATGGTGAAACATGGATTCGCCGTAAAACATGCGGCCGATGGCAACACCGTAAAGACCGCCGGCCAGTTGCCCGTCTATCCAGGTTTCTGCGCTGTGCGCGTAGCCGGCCTGGTGCAGCTGTGTATAGGCGGTAATCATGCTTTCGCTGATCCAGGTGCCATCCTGACCGGGGCGGGCAACTGCCGAGCATGCCCGCATGACATCGGTAAATGCAGTGTCGAAGCGTACTTCATAAGGTCCCGCCTGCAATTTCCCGGACTTCAGTGATTTCGCCAGAGAGCGTGAAATCCGCAGCTCGGCCGGATACAGCACCATGCGCGGATCCGGACTCCACCAGAGCACGGGTTCTCCATTGCTGAACCAGGGAAAAATGCCCTGCGAGTAAGCATCGAGCAATCTTTGCGGGCCAAGGTCGCCGCCGACGGCCAGCAGTCCGTTGGGTTCGGTCAGCGCATGACTGGCAGGCGGAAAGGGTGTGTCAGCATCGAGAACGGCCAGGCGCCCGGCGGCAAGTTGGATGTAGCGTTCAGTCACAACAGTGGTGGCAACGAGCGCATGAAGCGTGCGCCGGATTGGCGGGGCCGCGCCCGGAAGATTTTAGTGATGAATATTCTGCCAATTGGCATGTTCCCAGTTCTTGTCCGGTTGGTAGCAGGCAGCCCAGTTTTCAACCAGTTCGGCAGGCATCGGCGGCGCGATGCCGAATCCCTGCGCGACGCTACAGCCCATACGCAATAGCTGGACACCGTGTTCTGCGGTTTCCAGACCTTCGGCCACCACACTGCGGCCGAATTCACGGCTGAGGCTGATGACGCCTGCGATCAGTGTCAGATCGCTGGCGTCATGCAGCATGCCGCGCACGAACGACTGGTCGATCTTGATGATGTCGATAGGCAGGCGTCTCAGATAGGTCAGAGATGAGTAACCGACGCCGAAATCGTCAAGGGCGAAAGTGACGCCGAGCGATTTGCAGTCCTGCATGATTTGCGTCACGCCTGAAATGTCCTCAATGACTGCGGTTTCGGTGATCTCCAGTTCCAGTTTGCCCGGTGACACGTCCGGATACAGGCCGAGCAGGTGACCAAGACGTGCGGCAAAGTCGGCTTGCATCAGATGGTGGGCGGCTATGTTGACGCTGACCGGAATGTCGAGGCCGGTTTTCTGCCATGCCTGCATTTGCCGCAGCGCTTCGAGTATCACCCATTCGCCCAGCGCGATGATGAAGTCGGTATTCTCGATTTGCGGCAGAAAATCATTGGGCGGACGCAGCCCGGTTTCCGGATGTTGCCAGCGGATCAGTGCCTCCATGCTGACGACCAGTCCGCGCTGCATGTCGACCTTGGGTTGGTAGAACAAACGGAATTCATTGGCTGACAAGGCCTGTTCGATGCGCTCGCGTTCCTGCCTTTGTCCGCGTGTGAGACGGTCATGCTCTGCATCGAACAGATGGTGCCTGCTGCCGCCGTTGATTTTGGCGAGATACATGGCATGATCGGCATGGCGCAGCAGCGTGTCAGGCGTGGAATCATCCTGCGGGAACAGCGTGTAACCCATACTGGCCGAAACGCTCAGAACGATGTCGCCGAGCGTGAAAGGCTGTCTGATCACATCCTGTAAGCGGTTCAGCGCCTGCACGCATTCGTCCCGGGAATCGAGACTGCAAAGCAGTAATGCGAATTCGTCCCCACCCATGCGCGCGAGGGTATCGCACTGACGCAGAGAGTCGCGCATGCGGCGGCCGAACTGCACCAGCAGGCCATCGCCGATATCGTGGCCGTAGCGGTCATTGACTTCCTTGAAATTGTCCAGATCGAAATAACAGACGGCCAGTAGCTGGCCGGTATGGCGCGCATGGATCAGCGCTCCATGCAGACGCTCGGCAAGTAGAGCCCGGTTCGGTAGTTGCGTCAGTGCATCATGGTAAGCCATGTGTTCCAGGTTTTCCCGGTGTGCCATTTCTGCACTGATGTCGGAAAATACGCCAACGTAGTGGCTGATCTGTTGGCTGTCATCCCTGACCACAAACAGATCCAGCGATGCGATATAAACTTCGCCGCTCTTTCGTTTGTTGCGGCTTTCACCTTTCCAGTCAGCATCGGTGCCGGTATTGCGCCAGAGTTTGTCGAACAGATCCGGCTGGTCACAGGCAAAGCGGAGTTCGGCAGGTGTTCTACCGATCGCATCTTCGTATGTGTAACCGCTGATTGCCGTAAATGCCGGATTGATTTCGACGATGCGCGATCTGGCATCGGTGATGAAAATGCCGTCATGGGCATGCTGAAAAACACTGGCAGACAACCGCAAGCCATCTGCATTTTTTCGCAGCACGTTGAGTGTTTTTCTCAACTTTTCACGCATGTTAATTACATTTTGCATCAGTGTTCCGGGTTTGGCGGTAAGGCCGTCATGCTCCAGATCGCCCTTGGCGATTTTTTGCACCACTTCAATCGCTGTTGCCGGGTCGGTGCCTATCGGGTCTATCACCAGCCGGCGCAGTTGCCAGAGGATCAAGACAATCAGTAATACGCCTAGCAGAGTAGTTTCGCTGATGAGCAAAATGGAACTGGTCAAGCCTGCTTTGTATGCTTCAAGCAGCGGGTAGGCGACGATGATCTTGAATCCCCACTGACGCAGTGCTTCTTTGACTATCATCCAATCCGCAGGCGGCGATTCGATGAAATCGGGGATGATGTCTGAGGGAGCGTGTTTTGAAAGGAATTTGATCTCGTTTCTGTCATCGACGATGGCAACGAAACCGCTGGACAAGTAGCGTGATTGCTCCACCGCATCCCGAATTGCCTGAATGTCGACCCTGTAGCCGACAGACCAGATGCCAATCAGCGCTCCGCGCTCGTCCAGCATGGGGTCATAGCGTGTCAGGTAAGGTTGTCCGAGAATATTGACCATGCCCTGAAATGAACGGCCTTCGGAAACTGCCTTGATGACCTTGCCGTCAGGGTCGAGCATGCTACCGGTGGCTCGTTTGCCGTTTTGCCGGATGTTGGTGGAGAGCCGGTAAAACGCTTCACCGGATTTGACGAAGAGAGTGGCAGAACCGCCGAAGATATCGGTAATGCCATCGATCAGGAAAGAAGAGCTGGCGACTGCCGTGTCGCCGAAAACAAGATTGGGCAGACTGACGTTATTGACGGTCACCCTGCCTTTCAACGCCGGGTTTCCCAACGTCCCGGCGCGTTCTTTCAGCAACAGCATGGCGGTATCGGCTTTTTCCGAAACCATGCTGCCAGTGACGTCCAGTAACTGTG
>JBEDHT010000086.1:0-5327 GCA_041174025.1 Pseudomonadota bacterium | reverse complement strand
TTACAGGGCAGGGCTGATATTGACGGACTTGCTGACTATGGTTGCGCCGGTGCTGGGTGTCCTGAAAACAAAAACGGCACCTTGGGGTGCCGTTTTCTGGTGCGTTTGTTTAAACCGGATTAGCGGTTGCAAACGTACATGGTGACTTCGAAACCGAAACGCATTTCAGTAGCAGCTGGCTTGGTCCACATGGTAATTCTCCTGTAAGGGTTTGATCAAACGTTCAATTAGTTAACAGTTCCCATCATACGCAACCGCAGAAAAATACTCGTAGGCAGTCTCATGAATCACGCCTCATGATTTTCATGAGAATCGGCCTGGCTTGATCCATGTCAGTGCTGTTTTTTGCTCTGCGTGTGCAAGGTTTCCAGCGTTTTTGCGCCGTATGCAGTGAGCCGGTAAGCATACCGGTTGGGCGTGTAAGGAATGGCCATGATCAGCGCGCTCTGTACCAGGCCGCGCAGTATCAGCGACTCGACTTCGTCAGGCGCGCTGAGCAGGTTGGTGTACGCACCTGCCGCGACTTTCTCCAGGCAGCGGATTTCTGCATCGTTCAATGGCATGGCAAAAGACATCGAAATACTCCTTATATGCAAGCTGTCCTAGCTAGTACAATCATACTCCCGGCGTGCATAAGTTTTCATGATGAATAACACTACAGCTTCCCGCAGCAAAGTTTCCGGCTTGACGCTGGCAGCACTTGGTGTCGTATTCGGCGATATCGGCACCAGCCCGCTTTATACGATGCGTGAAGTGTTCTCCGGCCATCATCCGCTCGCCACCACTGCCGACAATGTGCTCGGTATTCTTTCCCTGATTCTCTGGTCCCTGATTCTGGTGGTCACGGTCAAATACGTCACTTTCATATTGCGCGCCGATAACCGCGGCGAGGGTGGCATCATGGCGCTGATCGCACTGGCCAAAAGCAGCGCAGCTGCAGACGCCAAACGCCGCCGTTTCATATTGCTGGCCGGTATTACCGGTGCCTGCATGTTCTTTGCCGATGGCATGATTACTCCCGCCATTTCGGTGCTTTCCGCAGTCGAAGGCCTGGAAGTTGCCGCGCCGCATCTGCACGAGTTCGTCATACCGATCACGCTGGGCGTGCTGTTCGGCCTGTTTGCAATTCAGAAATATGGCACCGGCATGGTCGGGCGGTTTTTCGGCCCTGTCGTACTGGTCTGGTTCATTACGCTCGGCATCCTCGGTTTGATCAGCATTCTGCAGAACCCGGACGTACTGCATGCCGTTAATCCGGCATACGGCTGGCAGTTCTTTCTTTCCAATCAGTGGATGGGTTTTGTTGCGCTCGGTGCTGTGGTGCTTGCCGTTACCGGCAGTGAGGCGATTTATGCCGATATGGGCCACTTCGGCCGTCTGCCGATCAGGCTGGCCTGGCTGGGCATTGCGCTGCCGGGTTTGCTGCTTAATTACTTCGGCCAGGGCGCCCTCATTCTGAGAACGCCGGAATCTGTCAGCAGCAGCCCGTTCTATCTGCTTTCTCCGGAATGGATGCTGTTTCCGCTGATTGCGCTGGCGACAATGGCAACCGTAATTGCTTCGCAGGCGGTGATTTCCGGCACCTTCTCGGTCACCCGCCAGGCAGTGCAGCTCGGCTTTCTGCCGCGTACGCAGGTGTTGCACACCTCCGAACATGAAGCCGGGCAGATTTATCTGCCCCGAGTGAATTGGGCGCTGATGGTCGCGGTGATGACGCTGGTTATCGGCTTCGGTTCTTCTTCCAGTCTCGCGGCGGCTTACGGTATTGCGGTGACCGGCGACATGGTGATTACCACGCTACTGGCAGCGCTGGTGTTTCGCGGTGTCTGGCGCTGGAGCTGGGCGCGTACCATTGCCTTGACATCGGTCTTTCTGGTGATCGATCTGGCATTCTTCAGTGCCAATGTGCTGAAGATTCCGGCTGGCGGCTGGCTGCCTTTGCTGGTCGGCGCATTTCTGTTCGTCATCATGCTCACCTGGAAAAGCGGTCGCGAGCTTCTGCACAAAAGAATTTCTTCAGATGCCATTCCGCTGGAACTCTTTATCGACTCGATCAAAATGAGCGCGCCGACGCGGGTAGAGGGTGCCGCCGTATTCCTCAACCGCGATCTCACTACGGTGCCAAGCGCCTTGCTGCATAATCTCAAACATAACAAGGTGTTGCACGATCAAGTCGTCATCGTCACCGTGGTAGTTGAAGACATTCCCCACGTCGATGAAGCCTACCGGGTCCGCACCGAAGTCATGCCTTTCGGTTTTTACCGGGTTGAATTGCGCTATGGCTTCAAGGACGAGCCTGATATCCCGCGCGATCTGGCCTTGTGCGCCAGGGATGGATTGATGCTGGAAACGATGACTACCACTTTCTTCATCGGCCGGGAGTCGGTCATTCCCAAGCCGAATTCAGATATGGCCTTCTGGCGCGAACGCCTGTTCGTCGCCATGCATCGCAACGCCGACAGCGTCAGCCGCTATTTCAAGTTGCCGCCCAACCGGGTGGTAGAGCTGGGCGGGCAGATTTTGTTATAAGCAGATCATCGCATCAGCGCCTAAAGTATTCGCAACCATGTTTAATGACTGACAAGTAGCACAGTCATTGACCTGTGTCAGAAATTTCCGCGCTTCAGGCATTATCATGAAACATTGGGTAGATGGCACCTTGTTGCGATATGGATATTGAACCCTCTCTTTTTACGCGGATTGCCGTATTCCGGCATGGTGGGCGGAGGTATCCCCGCTTGCATGCGGCAGCTTTGTTTTTATTGGCTTTGTCTCTCTGTTGTCTTTTGGCCTCGCAGGCGATTGCGTCGCCTCTGAAGAAAGCGCGCCTGATGCCTTTGTGGACACCGCAGGCGCAATTCGCAGGTTATTTTGTCGCGCTGGATAAAGGTATTTATGCAAGACACGGCATCGATCTTGAGATTCTCAAATCCGGCCCCGGTTACTCTCCACTTGAAGCATTGCAGCGCGGTGAAACCGATTTTGCCGTCCTCTGGCTGACGACAGCCCTGCGACATCAGGCAAGCGAGGGTGGCCTCAAGCATTTGTCGCAGACCATCCAGCGATCATCCCTGATGCTGATTGCGCGCGATAACGATGGTATCAACACCATAGCAGACATGCATGGCCGTAAAGTCGGGCTTTGGGGCGGCGACCTGTCTTTGCCGGCACATGCGCTTTTTGCCGCGCGAGGTGTCCGCGTCAAGGAGATCCGTCAGTCGCAGACCGTTAACCTGTTTCTGCGCGGTGGCGTCGATGTCACCTCTGCCATGTGGTACAACGAATATCACACGATTCTGAATTCCGGCGTTGAGGAAAACGAACTGCGTTTGTTTTTTCTTGACCGTGAAGGCATGCACTTTCCTGAGGATGGTATCTATGCGATGGCGCATACGGTGAATCGCGATCCTGCGCTGGCTGATGCATTCGTGGCGGCGTCGATGGAAGGCTGGCGTTACGCGTTCGAACATCCTGAAGAAGCGCTCGATATAGTCATCAAGTACATGCGGGCAGCCCATTTGCCGGCCAACCGCGTGCACCAGCGCTGGATGCTTAAGCGCATGCAGGATCTGATGCAAGCGGCCGGCCCCGATGATCAACCGGGCCGTTTGAACGAAAAGGCCTTGGTCGAGGTGCAGGATTTCATGTTGCGCATGCAGCAGCTGAAGCGTGCAGTGCCGTATCACGAATTTGTGAGCAAGCCAGATGGACGTTAGGCACAGCATCATTACCCGGCTGGTCGGCATTATCATTCTTGCTTGCGTAGCGATTTTTGCCGTTACGCTGAGCTACAACTACTATCAGTCGCGCAAGCTTCTGCAGCAGGAACTTGAGCGCAATGCCGGCAATCTTGCTATGTCGCTGGTCAATCGGGTCGAGACTCAGCTGACGGCAGTGAGCAAAGTGACCCAAAGCCTCGCCCGGTCTCTTGAGGCCAGACACTTGAGCGAGCCGGAACTGACCGCGCTGATCCGCTCAACGCTGGAGGCTAACCCGGAAATATATGGGTCCAGCGTGGCTTTTGAACCTTACGCATTCAACCGGGATGTCGAACTCTACGCCCCCTATTTTTTTCGTGAAGCGGGCAAAATCAGTCTCAACCGGCTGGAGAAATCCTATCGTCACCTTTCCTATTTGTATTGGGACTGGTATCAGATTCCGCGGGAAACAGGTCGCATGGAGTGGAGCGAGCCTTATTTTGACGAAGGCGCGGGCAATGTTCTGATGACCACCTGCTCGGTGCCTTTCTACGAGGTCAAGGATGGCAAAAAGATCATCAAGGGTGTGGTCACGGCGGATGTGTCGCTCGATGCCCTGACCGAACTGGTCAGTTCGGTAAAAATTCTCGATACCGGCTATGCTGCGCTACTTTCAAGAAATGGCATGCTGCTCGCCCACCCGCTCAAGGATGCCGTGATGAACGAAACCTTTTTCAGCATTGCCGAAGCCCGCAATGATTCCGCCATGCGAGCGCTGGGCCTGAAAATGGTGCGGGGCGGTAGCGGGTTCATCTTTTACAAAAGCCTGGTTGGATTTCCAAGCTGGATGTATTACGCGCCGGTAAGCTCAACCGGCTGGACTCTGGCTGTGGTGTTCCCCGAAAGTGAATTGATGGCCGATATCAGCCGCCTCAATTTCACCATGGCAATCATGGGCTTGGCAGGTATCCTGTTGCTGGCTGTGGCGGTTTACTACATTGCCAGAAATGTGATCAGGCCGTTGCAGGAACTCGCACATGTCACGCACAGCATGGCTGCCGGTGATTTTGATGCAGCGCTGCCGATGGTGAAACGGCAGGATGAAGTGAGTCAGCTGACGCAGGATTTTGGCAGCATGCAACAATCACTGAAGGAATATATACGCAACCTGACGGAAACCACAGCGACCAAGGAGCGCATTCAAAGCGAGCTCAAGGTGGCCACCAATATCCAGGCCAGCCTGTTGCCACGGGTGTTTCCACCGTTTCCCAACCATCCGGAATTCGATCTCTATGCCTCGATGACTCCTGCCAAGGAAGTCGGCGGCGATTTCTACGATTTTTTCTTTATCGACGAGAAAAAACTCTGTTTCCTGATCGCGGACGTATCCGACAAGGGTGTGCCAGCGGCGCTATACATGATGGTGACCAAGATTCTGCTGAAGAGCGAAGCGCAGCGCCTGATTGATCCGGCAAAAACCCTGGCCTCGGTGAACAACATCCTGGCCGATGACAATGAAACCTGCATGTTCACTACTGTTTTCATTGGCGTGCTGGATGTGACTACAGGTGAGCTTCAGTATTCCAATGCCGGCCATAATCCACCATTATTGATTCGCGACGGCAGGGC
>JBEDHT010000085.1:0-2752 GCA_041174025.1 Pseudomonadota bacterium | reverse complement strand
GGATATATGGCGTGTTTTCAAGAAGCACAATATATCGATTCCTTATCCACAGCGTGAAATCCGTATCCTCAACCAGGATAATCAAGAAAATAATAAAGTGGGCTGATGGGCCGTGCTGCTGTTTCGGCAGCACCGGAAAACATTAAGCACCGGTTAAATTTAAAGAATTTTCTTGAGGGCAGGCCGCTTTCTATGGTATAAATGCGGTCTTTCGAATTTCGGTAAGCAGTACCAGGAGATTTAGCATGGCACGCGTATGTCAGGTAACCGGCAAAAAGCCAATGGTTGGGAACAACGTATCCCACGCAAACAACAAGACCAAGCGTCGTTTTTTACCCAATTTGCAAAACCGCAAGTTCTGGGTCGAGAGCGAAAACCGCTGGGTAAGCTTACGTATCACCAACGCTGCACTGCGCACTATCGACAAGAACGGCATTGATGCTGTTCTGGCTGATCTCCGTGCCGCCGGCGAAAAGATTTAAGGACCTCATATCATGCGTGAAAAAATCAAACTCGAATCCAGTGCAGGTACCGGTCATTTCTATACGACCACCAAGAACAAGCGCACCATGCCGGAAAAGATGGAAATCAAGAAGTTCGATCCTGTTGCCCGCAAGCACGTGATGTACAAGGAAACCAAGCTGAAGTAATCAATCTCACTTCAAGCTTGTCACAAAAGCCCGCGTATGCGGGCTTTTGCATTTCCGGTACATGCATTTCTGGTGCATTCCAGCGTTCATGTTTTGAGCTCATGCTGCCGGCACACGCAGCACGGCCCATCAGCCGGCTTTATTATCCTCTTGATTATCTTGGTTGAGGATACGGATTTCACGCTGTGGATAGGGAATCGATATATTGTGCTTCTTGAAAGCACGCCATATATCCAGATAAATTTCGGACTGCAGGGTCATGGAACCGTTCTCCGGGTCGGATATCCAGACATTCAGCAGCAGGTCGATACCGCTTTCGCCAAAACCCTTGAGCAAGGCGTTAGGCTCCGGCTCCTGCAGCACTCTTTCCTGCGTTCTGGCAGCCTCCCGCATCAGTTTCATGGCGAGTTCCAGATCCGTCTGATAACTCACCTGAAGCGCAAGCTGCACCCGCACCTTGCGGTCTGTCATCGAGTGGTTGATCATGACGTTGGTGACCAACAGCTCGTTGGGAATGATCACCTCCGTGTTGTCCAGTTTGCGTAGCACCATATAACGGGAACGCAGTTCACTGACAACGCCGTAGTGCACATCTACGGTAATGATATCGCCGATCTTGATCGAGTCGTCGAGCAGAATGATGAAACCGCTGGCATAGTTGCTGGCGATTTTCTGCAAACCGAAGCCGAGGCCGACGCCGAGTGCGCCGCCGAACACGGAGAGCAGGGTGATGTCGAGACCGGCCGCAGATAAACCGAACAATACCGCTATCAGCACGAACAGAATGCGTACCAGCTTGGTCAGCACGACACGCACATTCATGTTGACCTGTTGCGCCCCCATCAACCGGTTCTCGATCAAACGGCTGATCCAGAGGGCTGCGAACAGGGTCACCAGAATGATTGCTATTGCCTGCAGCACCAGCAACAGCGTCACCTGGCTTTTACCTATGCCGAAACTCACGCTGTTCAACGCGGAGAGAATTGAGCTGAGCAAGCCGCTCAGATGCAGCGCAAGCACCACCCAGACGGCGCTTGCAATCGCGCTTTCCATCGTGCGCAGCCATCCGCTGGGCGAAAAGATATAGCGCAAGGCATACACAGCCAGACGAATCACCGCCATTGCGATCAACAGGGCCGATGCAAGCGCCAAGAGATTGGTCTGCTGCCAGCCGCCCAAGACCAGTTGGCCGGTATACACAAACAGCAGGGATGACAGCGGGAACAGCACGCGGTTGATGCCGCCTATACCGATCTTGAGATTTTCGGGCGCATGCCGCATGACATAGGCGCGCAGGGCGCCGTTGATCGACCAGGCCAACAGCAGACTGCCTGCGATCACACCCAACTGCCAGAGGACGACCGGGCTATACAAGCCCGACTGCACGTCTTCCCATACCAGATAAAATTCGTTCATGGCAATTTAAAGTAATACCAGCGTAGCCAAACCGAGGAAAATGAAGAAACCGCCGCTGTCTGTCATCGCGGTGATCAGCACGCTCGAGCCGACCGCCGGATCACGGCCGAACTTGGTCATCATCAGGGGAATCAGCACCCCCATGACAGCAGCGAGCAACAGATTCAACGTCATTGCCGCGGTCATGACGAAACCGAGCGCAACATTGTCATACAGCAGGTAGGCGACAACACCCAGCACCGACCCCCAGATGAGGCCATTGAGCAAGGCGATTCCCAGCTCCTTCTGCAGCAGCGACTTCATGTTGTGCGAAGCCACCTGTCCTAGCGCCAGGCCCCGCACGATCATGGTGATGGTCTGATTGCCGGAATTGCCGCCGATACCCGCCACGATCGGCATCAAGGCCGCCAGTGCGACGATTTTCTCAATCGAGCCTTCGAAAGCCCCGATCACGCGAGAAGCGACAAAGGCTGTCACCAGATTGACGGCGAGCCAGGTCCAGCGGTTCTGCATCGCTTTCCAGACCGATGAGAACATGTCCTCGTCTTCGCGCAAGCCGGCGAGGGAAAGCATGTCGCTTTCGGCTTCCTCGCGAATGAAGTCCATCACGGTGTCGACTGTCAGACGGCCGATCAACTTGTTGTTCTCGTCCACCACAGGAGCGGTTACCAGGTCATAGCGCTCGA
>JBEDHT010000084.1:0-3381 GCA_041174025.1 Pseudomonadota bacterium | reverse complement strand
GCACGCCGGAGCTGATCACCGGCGCGTCGTTGGTGCCGGTCACCGTGATGGTGATTTCATGTGGTGTTTCATCTGCAGCCAGGACGGTAAAGGTTTCTGTACGTGTTTCGCCTTCACCCAGGTATTGCACCGCCGCATTCGCCACCGTGTAGGTCCATACACCCACCGCCGTGATGCTGAGGCTGCCGAGCGCGCCAGGGCTGGCGGTGATGCCGCCGGTCTGGAAATATGCTTCGCCGGTGTCCGCATCGCTAATGGTGAGGGTTCCGCTGGTGGTCAGCACCGGGTCGCTGGCGTCTTCGGTGACGCTGCCGGTATCGGTGCCGCCGATTTCCGCGGCGTCGTTGGTGCCGACTATGGTGACGGTAATGACTTGTGTGGTGCCATCGGCAGTTTCAACCGTGATGCTGTCGGTATAGGTTTCGCCCGCAACAAACTGGTTTTGGGCGTTGTTCATGGTGTAAGTCCATTCGCCCGCCGCGTTGATGCTGAAGACGCCGTAGCCGTTGCTGCCGGCCGCATTCGTTTGCGGAACAAATGTATTCGGGCTGTCCACATCGGTGGCAATCAGCGTCCCGCCGGTGCTTTGCGCTTCATCGCTTTCGGTCAGACTCGCGGCGCTATCGCCGGTAATGACGGCAGCATCATTGGTGCCGGTGATGGTAACGGTGACAGTGGTGGTGGTGCCATCAGCGGAGCTGACGACAAAAATATCGGTATAGCTGTCGCCGACATTGAGTTCGTCAAAAGCACTGTTGGCGACATAAGTCCACTCGCCGGCGGCATTGATGCTGAAAATGCCGTAGCTGCCGCTGACATTGGTTTGCGCGATAAAGGTTGCCGGGCTGTCCGGGTCGCTGATGGTGAGAACGCCCGAGGTAGTCAGCGGCTCATTGGTCTCTTCAAGCAGTGCCAAGGCGCTGGAAAGCGTCGCAGGTTGGTTGGGGATTGTGAATTCGTTGTCGCCGTAGAGTGTTTGATCTCCATCGCCTGCAATTATGGCTGAGGTCGATTCGAGATCGAGATCGCTGATACCGTCTTCCGTGATTCTGGCGAGGTCGACAAAACTGTGGCCATAAGCTGACGTTCCACCTGCCACAAGACCGGCAGCAGTTTCTTCCAGCACTTCGCTAATGTCACGGCCTTCTTCAATGGCCTTGATGACGGCTTCGATGGTCGCCAGCTCGATGGCGTTTTCATCTGGCGATGGCGCCATGATGTCTGCCAGTTCCTGGGTGAATTTGACGGTCTGTTCGGCCGAGATGAGGATCTTTCTGCCGTTGACCAGTTGCAGTTCGACGACGACCCCGCGCGGGGTAACGATGGTATCGCCGGGCTGGACGGTATCGTTGAGCTTGAGCAGCGTTTGCGCTCCGGCCTGGTTGATGACAGAGGCAGCGCCATCTCCGAGAATTGCAACTACGGTTCCGATAACAGCCATGACAACTCCTTCATTTCAGTACAGTGCCGGGCAATCGCGGTACGCAATTACCTTCAATGCTGTCATTTAATACCGGTTGCAAAGCACGGGGTATTGTCCTGAAGGACAGTATATCTAGAGCTTGAGATTGGTTTTTTCGTTGAGCATGAGCGCGAGTTGCAAGCGATCTTTGACACCCAGACGCTCGAAACAGGCGGAGATATGGGCTTTCACCGTACGTTCGGTGATGTCGAGCTGACGCGCAATCTCCTTGTTGCTGTGTCCTTTGGCAGCTTCAAGAGCGACATCGCGCTCGCGTTGCGTGAGTTTGGAAAGTGCCGATTCGACCTGGCCGGATGAGTTGCCAGCCAGAGCGACTGTCGCGCGAATCAACCTTTGCAACAGATCACGCCCCAGCCATAGCCCGCCATGAATTACCACGGCACGCACTTCCGTCAATGCCTCGGCTGCGCTATGTGCATGGCAGTATCCCAAAGCACCGGCATTGAGCACCTGCATGGCCTGCTGCTGTTCTGGAATGTTGGATAACACGACCAGTTTTGCACCAGGCACAGACTGAAGGATCCTGGCAATCACTTCCAGCACCTGCGCCTGCCTGCCGGACTCTTCATGCAACCACAGCACCGCATCTGTCTGCCGCAACGCATCGATCACTGCCGGCGTGATGGCATTGAAAGCCTTGCCTGTAGCAAAAGCCTCCTTCCAGTTGGCGAGCATGTCGCCAGATGTGATGAACAGATTCTGCATTATCGTTCTGTGAATGCGTAGGATTTGGCTTTCAAAACCGGTTTCAACAGGTAGGAAAGAACGGATTTTTTACCGGTAATGATATCCACCTGGGCGATCATCCCAGGAATAATGGGCAAGCCATCCCCTATGCTGGATTTGAGGGTTTTCACTTTGACGATATAGAAGGCATTGCCCTTGTCGTCGATGATGGAGTCCGCTGAAATGCTCTCAACTTCGGCATCCAGCGTGCCGTAAATGGTGTAGTCGTAGGCGGTGAGCTTCACCGTCGCTTTCTGCTTCTGCGTGACGAAGGCGATATCCTTGGGCTGTATCTTGGTTTCCAGCACCAGCGTATCCTCGGATGGCACCACTTCGATCACCTCCTTGCCGGGCTGGATGACACCACCCACAGTATTGACGAAGAGGCGGCTGATCTTGCCGTTGACCGGCGCCCGCAAGGTGGCCTGATTGACCCGGTCCGAAAGGCCTTCGCTGGTCGCCGTCAACGCGGCAATCTTGGCCGAAGTATCGTTGAGCTCGGTTCTCACCTTGCTCATGTGCACCTGCTCGACCTCATTGATCTTGCGTCTGGCTTCTTCAATCGCCGATTGCACCCGCCCCATTTGCGCCTTGGTCTGCTCGCGTTCGCCCTGCAATCTTGAAACTTCGCGCTCCAGCCTGAGGATATCCATTTCGGATACCGCACCGGTTTTTTCCAGCGGCTTGGTCACTTCCAGTTCTTTTCTGGTCAGGGCATAACCGCGCTCGGCCTGTTCGTTATTCGCCCGCACCTCTTGCAGTTCGCGCTCTCTTTGGCGCAATTGCTGGCGCGCAATATCCAGCTGCGAGCTCACTTCATCGCGGCTGGCCTGATACAGCGCCAATTCCTGACTGTAAATATCGGGCGCTTCTGCCAACAGTTCCGGCGGCGGCGAAAACGCAGTCCCGTTTGCCAGCGCTTTCAATCTTGCTTCCTTGCCCAGCAAGGCGATGTATTGCGAACGGTTTTCGCGCAACGAGGATACCGCGCGGGTCTCGTCTATCATGATGAGGGGGTCGCCCTTCACCACCGTCTGCCCCTCGGTGACCAGAATTTTCGAGACGATGCCGCCGTCGAGCGACTGCACCACCTGCACCTGACCGGATGGGATCACCCTGCCTTCGCCGCGTGTCACTTCATCGATCAGGGTGAAATGCGCCCAGGCGATCAG
>JBEDHT010000083.1:0-5147 GCA_041174025.1 Pseudomonadota bacterium | reverse complement strand
TCATGGCACGCGATCCCAAGCACGACATATTGTTTGAACCGATCCAGATCGGCCCCAAGACATTGCGCAACCGATTCTATCAGGTGCCGCACTGTATCGGCGCCGGTTCCGACAAGCCCGGCTTTCAGGCCGCGCACCGCTCGATGAAGGCCGAGGGCGGCTGGGCAGCGATGAACACCGAATACTGCTCCATCCACCCCGAGTCCGACGACACGCACCGTCTTTCCGCCCGCCTGTGGGATGAAGGCGACGTGCGCAACCTGCGCGCGATGACCGAAGAAGTGCACAAGTACGGCGCGCTGGCCGGCGTTGAGCTGTGGTACGGCGGCTCCCACGCACCCTGCATGGAATCCCGTGCAACGCCGCGCGGCCCGAGCCAGTATGCCTCCGAATTTGAAACACTGACCTACTGCAAGGAAATGGATCAGAGCGACATCAACATGGTGCAGGGTTACTATGTTGACGCCGCCAAGCGTGCGCGCGATGCCGGTTTCGACATCGTCTATGTCTACGGCGCCCACTCCTACCTGCCGCTGCAGTTCCTCAACCCATACTACAACAAGCGTACCGACAAATACGGCGGTTCGCTGGAAAACCGTGCACGCTTCTGGCTGGAAACGCTGGAGAAGGTGAGACATGCGGTCGGCGGCGAGTGCGCGATTGCGACCCGTTTTGCTGTGGATACCGTCTACGGCCCCGACCAGATTGAAGTCGAAGTCGATGGCATGAAGTTCATCGAGATGGCTGACCCCTTGCTCGACCTCTGGGACGTCGATGTCGGCGATATCGCCGAGTGGGGCGAAGACGCGGGTCCGTCGCGCTTCTACCAGCAAGGCCACCAAGTGCCCTGGACCAAGTTCGTCAAGCAGGTTTCCAAGAAGCCGGTGCTGGGCGTAGGCCGCTACACCGATCCTGAAAAAATGACAGAGATCGTCACCAAGGGCTTTGCCGACATCATCGGTTGCGCACGTCCTTCCATCGCCGATCCGTTCCTGCCGAAGAAAATCGAAGAAGGCCGTTATGACGACATCCGCGTCTGTATCGGTTGTAACGTCTGTATCTCGCGCTGGGAAATCGGCGGCCCTCCAATGATCTGTACCCAGAATGCAACCGCCGGTGAAGAATACCGCCGCGGCTGGCATCCTGAGAAGTTCCGTCAGACTGCATCCAAGGATGCCGTGCTGGTGGTCGGTGCCGGTCCTTCCGGTTCTGAAGCTGCCCGCGTGCTGATGGAAAGCGGTTACACCGTTCACCTCTACGACAAGGCCGAGAAGGTCGGCGGCCACCTGAATTCGGTTGCAACATTGCCGGGTCTGGGCGAGTGGAGCTACCACCGTGACTACCGCGAAACCCAGCTCAACAAGCTGGTGAAGAAGAACAAGGAAAGCCAGATTGCGCTCGGCCAGAAAGCCCTGACCGCCGACGACGTGCTGCAGTACGGCGCCGACAAGGTGATTATCGCCACCGGTTCTTCCTGGAACACCGACGGTACCAACTGCCTGACACACGCACCGATTCCGGGTGCCGATGCCTCGCTGCCGGATCAGCTGACACCGGAACAGATTTTCGAAGGCAAGAAGAAGATCGGCAAACGCGTGGTCATCCTCAATGCCGATACCTACTTCATGGCCCCAAGTCTGGCCGAGAAGCTGGCGAACGACGGCCACGAAGTGACCATCGTCTCCGGCGTGCATCTGGCCAACTACATGCACTTCACGCTCGAATATCCGAACATGATGCGTCGCCTGCATGAGCTGCATGTGGAAGAGCTGGGCGATCACTTCTGCTCGCGTATCGAACCGGGCCGTCTGGAGATCTACAACATCTGGGGCGACGGTTCCAAGCGTACCTATCGCGGCCCGGGCGTTGCACCGCGTGATGCCAACACCACGCACCGCTGGCTTGAGTACGATTCCCTCGTGCTGGTCACCGGCCGCCATTCCGAAAACGCGCTGTGGAACGAGCTGAAGGCGCGCGAAGGCGAATGGGCCGAGAACGGCATCAAGGGTATCTACCTGATCGGTGATGCCGAGGCGCCAAGACTGATCGCCGACGCGACCTTCACCGGCCACCGCGTGGCCCGCGAGATCGAAGAAGCCAATCCGCAGTTACCTAAACCGTACAAGCGCGAAGTCGCTGTCTGGGGTGCACCGCACATGCCGGGCGGTGAGTTCAAGATCGAGTACAAGGTTTAGTCGCTACTGAGCAAGGTCGCCGCGCAGTCTGGCGGCGGCCTGTTCGACCTGCTGCAAGGCAGACCAGAAAGAAGAGTTTACTGACATGACAAATTCCACCGAAATCACCAGAGTGCTGTTTGAGAATTTTCAGCCAGAGGCCATATACCTGTTTTATGTCTTTGGTTACGCGGCCATCGCCTGTTTCATCTACGGCACTTACACGCAGATCAGAAAGTATCGCCGTGGCAAGCCGGATGGTTCCTGGGGGGAATTGCTGCACCGTTTCATCGACATGGCGAAAACCATGTTCACGCACCGCACGCTGGTGCGCCGCGATAAAAAGGCGGGCCGTGCACACGCGCTGATTTTCTTCGGCTTCGTGCTGCTGTTCATCGGCACATCCGTCATCACCCTCGAATACGACATTCTGGAGCCATTATTCGGCATCCGCTTCTGGCACGGCCAGTTCTACCTGTGGTTCTCGCTGATCGTCGATCTCGCCGGTCTCGCGCTGGTGGCCGGTCTGATCTACATGATGTACCGGCGCAAGTGGCTCAAACTGCCCAAGCTCGACTACGCGCGGCCTGACCGCAAACCGGAAGACCCCGACTACGACCGCAGCAACTACCGCCGCGAAGACTGGGCTTTTCTGTGGACGCTGATCCTGATCGGCATCACCGGCTTCATCCTCGAAGCTGCGCGCCTGGTCTGGCTCAGCGACAACCCGACGGTGTGGGACACACGCTGGTGGTCGCCGGTCGGTGCTGTCACCGCACATCTGATGCAGGGCATCGGCATGACACCGGAATCCGCCAGCAGCCTGCGTGTCGGTCTCTGGTGGTTTCACGGCCTGCTCGCGCTCAGCTTCATTGCGCTGATTCCCTACACCAAGGTCAAGCACATCTTCACTGCCTCGGCATCGCTGATGTTCCGCGATCCGCTCGCTGGCAGACGCCTGCCCAAGGTGCCAGACGATCAGGAAAGCGCCGGTTACAAGGTCATTACCGACCTCACCTGGAAGAACCTGCTTCATCTCGATGCCTGTACCAAGTGCGGCCGCTGTCACGAGGCTTGCCCGGCAAACGCCGTCGGCGCTCCGCTGTCGCCGCGCGACGTGATTCTGTCGCTGCGCGAGTTCGCCAACCAGACGCTGAACGCGAAAGAACTGCCGAAGGCAGCCGAGCTCGATATTCACGGCAAGGCACCCGGCCAGGTGTTCATGGAAACCCTGTGGTCCTGCCGCACCTGCCTCGCCTGCGTTGAAATCTGCCCGGTCGCGGTCGAACACGTGCCCATCATCGTGCAGATGCGCCGTAACCTGGTAGAGCAGGGCGAAATGGAACCTCTGCTGGAGAAAACCCTGCAGACCATTCACAAGAGCGGCAATTCGTTCGGCGAATCCAAGCGCAAACGTGCGGCCTGGGCCAAGGACCTGCCGTTTGAGATCAAGGATGCACGCAAGGAGCCGGTCGATCTGCTCTGGTTCGTCGGCGACTATGCTTCCTTTGATCCGCGCAACCAGAAGGTGACTCGCGCTTTCGCCAAACTGATGCATGCAGCGGGCGTCGATTTCGGTCTCCTGCTCGAAGGCGAGATGAATGCCGGTAACGATGTGCGCCGCGTCGGCGAGGAGGGGCTGTACGAGTTCCTGGCGACGTCGAACATCCAGTCGCTGAGCGATTGCGAGTTCAACTCCATCGTCACTACCGACCCGCACTCGTACAACACCATCCGTAACGAGTACCCGGATTTCGGCGGCAGTTTTGAAATCCAGCACTACAGCACCGTGGTCAAGAGCCTGATCGAAAGCGGCAAGCTCAAGCTGAAGAAAAAGCTCGATTACCGCGTCACCTTCCATGACCCCTGCCATCTGGGCCGCTTCAACAAGGGCTACGACGCGCCGCGCGACATCATCAGAATGCTCGGCTGCGAGCTGGTGGAGATGGGCCGTAACCGCGACAACTCCTTCTGCTGCGGCGCTGGTGGCGGCCGTATCTGGATCCCCGATCCGGTCGGCAGCGAGAAACCGTCGCAGAACCGCATGAAGGAAGCGGGCGCGATCGAAGGCCTGCAGGTGTTTATTGTCAGTTGCCCGAAAGACCTGACCATGTTCGAGGATGCACTGAAAACCTCGGGCTATGAAGGCAAGTTCGTCGTGCGCGAACTGATTGAACTGATCGACGAGTGCATGGAGTATGACGACGCTGTCGTCATCGAAGCCGAGCCTGCCTGAAGCCGTGCTGCCGCAATCAGCGGCGGCTCTGGTGGATGAGGCCATCGCCAGCGGCGACGTGCACTGCGCGGCAGCGGTGTATGAGCTGGCCGGCGGCAAACAGCAGGACGTGTTGCACGGCATGATGTTCGACAAACGGCGCGATGTGCTGATGCTGGCGCGCTGGGAGCATACGCCGGCCGCCGTGTTGCGGGCGCTTTGCGAAAGCAGCGATGACTTTGTCCGTCTGCGTCTCGGCAGAAACCAGAATACGCCGGTGCAGGCACTGGTCGGCAAGGAGCAGCCGGGTGCCAATGCCGATCTGACCGGGCTCATCGCACAGCATCAGAATGCGCCGTCCGATCTGTTGCAGCACCTGGCCGAAGCGGATGAGGACGACGAGCACCTGAAATCGATCTGCAGAAATCAGGCGGCGGATGCGGCAGTGCTGCAGTCGCTGTCGGCGAGAAAGCCGGGCGATTTCGAGCGCGAGATGGTCGGCAATCCCAATGTCAGTGCCGCCATGCTTGAGGCCATCTACCGCAGCGGCGATGCCTATCTGCGTGCAGCAGCAGCCGGTCATGCGAACTGCCCGCTGGCGCTAATGCAGGAGGCGATGGCAGATCAGGATGTGCTGGTACAGCGGCAGCTGGCGAAGGATGCGCGCATGCCCGCTGAGGCACTGAAGCGGCTGGCAGCCGATGCGGATACGGCGGTGCGGGCGGCAGTCGCGGCGAATCCCGCCATGCCTGCAGAGC
>JBEDHT010000082.1:0-3018 GCA_041174025.1 Pseudomonadota bacterium | reverse complement strand
ATCGGTGGTATCAAGGAAATGGGCGGCTTGCCGGATGCCATTTTCATTATCGACGTTGGTCACGAAAGTGGTGCGGTGACTGAGGCTGCCAAGCTGGGTATTCCTGTCATCGGCGTGGTCGACACCAACAATTCGCCGGATGGCATTGCTTATGTCATTCCCGGTAATGATGACTCCAGTCGCGCAATTCGCCTCTACGCTCGCGGTATCGCTGATGCGGTGCTCGAAGGCCGCAGCAATGCGATCGCCGATATCGTCAAATCCGCAACAGAAGAAGAATTCGTTGAAGTGGAAGAAGCTGCAGCGGAATAACCCTCAAGAAAGGGGCTCATGAGCCCCTTTTTTTATATTTCGAATTTACTGAATCAATAGCATATCTAGGAGTTTAAGCATGGCTGAAATTACCGCCAGCATGGTCAAGGAATTACGTGAGCGCACCGACGCGCCAATGATGGATTGCAAAAAAGTACTGACAGAAGCGAATGGCGATATGGCAAAAGCTGAAGAGCTGTTGCGCGCACGTCTGGGCAGTAAGCTGAGCAAGGCTGCAGGCCGTGTTGCAGCTGAAGGCTCGGTCGGCATTTATGTCGGAGCTGATGGCAAGCAGGGCGCCATTGTTGAAGTCAATTGCGAAACCGATTTCGTCGCCAAGAATGATGATTTCCTCGCCTTGACCCGCAATCTGGCTGAAGTCGTTGCCAACAACAATCCGGCAGATGTCGCAGCCCTTTCGGCAATGAAAATCGGTAACGAAGTGATTGAAGATGCGCGCGCCCAGCTGATCGGCAAGATCGGTGAGAACGTCACCATTCGACGCTTTGCCGGCATTGCCGCAAAAGGCAAGCTGGTCAGCTATATTCACGGCGGCAAAATCGGTGTAGTGGTCGACCTGGTCGGTGGCGACGAGACTCTGGCAAAAGACATTGCGATGCACATTGCAGCCTCCAAGCCGGTTGCATTGTCCAGAGATGACGTGCCTGCCGAGCTGATTGAAAAAGAACGTGCAATCGCTACGCAGAAGGCGGCAGAATCCGGCAAGCCCGAGTTTGCAGCCAAGATGATCGAAGGTTCGGTGCAGAAGTACCTGAAGGATGTTGCGCTGCTGGACCAGATTTTTGTCAAGGACCCAACCGGCAAGCAGACTGTCGAGCAGTTGCTCAAGGCCAACAACGCCAGCGTTGCTTCTTTCATCATGTATGTGGTGGGCGAAGGCATTGAGAAGAAAGTCACCGACTTCGCTGCCGAAGTCGCTGCTGCAGCAAAGATATAAGACATAATGCACAGCGCGTGCTGTGCAAAAATGTCATAATGCAAAACGTTAGCGGTGCATCGAATGATGCTGCCGTTAACGTTTTTGTTTGATGGTTTCAGGAAAACCTGATCAATAACAATATTAGTTTTTCTACGGAAGCGATATGTCCGACGCACCTCAAAGTTCATCGCAAACGACCTCCGGCAATCCGGCCTACAAACGCATCTTGCTCAAGTTGTCAGGCGAAGCCCTCATGGGTGACGACAGCTACGGTATCAACCGCAATACCATCTCCCGTATCGTCAGCGAGATCAACGAAGTCGTCGGATTGGGTGTGCAGGTGGCCGTCGTGATCGGCGGCGGCAATATCTTCCGCGGCGTTGCACCTGCGGCCGAGGGTATGGACCGGGCTACTGCCGATTACATGGGCATGCTGGCTACCGTGATGAATGCGCTGGCACTGCAGGATGCGATGAAACACATTGGACTGAAAGCACGGGTGCAGTCCGCACTCAATATCGAACAGGTCGCAGAACCTTATATCCGCGGCAAGGCGATTCGCTATCTGGAAGAAGGCCGCGTGGTGATTTTCGGTGCCGGGACAGGCAATCCTTTTTTTACCACTGACACGGCTGCCGCACTGCGCGGCATGGAAATGAATGTTGATATCGTGCTGAAGGCGACCAAAGTGGACGGTGTTTATACGGACGATCCGAAAACGCACCCTGATGCCATGCGCTATAAAACCATCAGCTTCGACGAAGCCATCATCAAGAACCTCAAGGTCATGGACGCAACAGCGCTGACCCTGTGCCGCGACCAGAACCTGCCTATCTCCGTATTCAGCATATTCAAGCAGGGCGCTCTCAAGCGCGTTGTCATGGGTGAAGACGAAGGTACCAAAGTACTGCCTTGAAGGCAGACACACGACAGCAAAAGTAAGGAGAAAATCGTGCTGGAAGAATTACGAAAGAATGCAGACCAGAAGATGCAAAAGTCCCTGGAGGCATTGAAAACAGACCTTGCCAAGATTCGCACGGGCCGCGCTCATACCGGCCTGCTGGATCACGTGATGGTGGAATATTACGGTTCCATGGTAGCCGTCAATCAGGTGGCCAACGTCAATCTTGGCGATGCGCGCACCTTGAATGTGCAGCCATACGAGAAGAACATGGTGGCCAAGGTTGAAAAAGCCATCCGCGATTCCGATCTGGGCCTCAATCCGGCCACTAACGGCGACATTATCCGTGTGCCGATGCCGATGTTGACGGAAGAACGTCGTAAGGAAATGACAAAAATCGTCCGCACTGAAGGCGAAAATGCGAAAGTGGCTTTGCGCAACATCCGCCGCGACGGTAACGACGCGCTGAAAAAGCTGACCAAGGACAAGGAAATCAGCGAGGATGACGAGCGTCGCATGCAGGACGAAATTCAAAAGCTGACCGATAAGTATGTTGCGGAAGTCGACAAGTTGCTGCAAGTCAAAGAAGCCGAACTGATGGCTGTTTGATCGGACCGGTCAGAACCGCACGTGCGTTACTCAATATTGGAGCATTGATGGCATTTTTTGGCAGCTCCACCAAATCGATACCCGACTCGCATCATATCCCGCGGCATATTGCTGTCATCATGGATGGCAATGGCCGCTGGGCAAAAAACCGGCGCTTGCCGCGCACTTTGGGACACGTCAAAGGCGCCAAGGTGGTTCGGCCCTTGGTCAAGGCCTGCACCGAGCGCGGCATCACCCACCTGACTTTGTTTGCTTT
>JBEDHT010000081.1:0-6362 GCA_041174025.1 Pseudomonadota bacterium | reverse complement strand
CCCGAATTCAACTTTTTTCGAATGCTTAACGCTTATGAATACGCCAGAAAATTTGAAATACAGCGCAGAACACTTGTGGGTAAAAGCCGCTGATGACGGGGAATGGCTAGCGGGCATCACGGATTATGCGCAGGATTTGCTGGGTGACATCGTGTTCGTCGATGCGCCTCCCGCCGGTACGGCGATTGAAGCCGGCCAGGCCTGCGGTCTGGTCGAATCGGTCAAGACCGGATCAGACCTGCACGCCCCGCTGAATGGTGTGGTCACTGCGGTAAATGAAAGTCTGCAAACGAATCCGGAACTGATCAACGACAAGCCTTACGATGCCTGGATTTTCAGATTCAGATGCGACAACGCTGACCTTTCCGGACTTCTGGATGCTGATGCTTACCGCAAGCTGACGGAAGCCTGAGTCAGCACAGGCATGTTGTTTGCAAAGCGGCGCTACCGGAACTCAGAGTTTTTCTGACTCCAGGCGCTTTCTCAAGGCATCGAGCATATCCTGCTCCAGGGTGGTTTTGAGTGCCTTTTCGAGCACAGCCAGTTCGCTCAGAACAGCCTTTTTCACCGCTGCCCGGATGAGCGGCTGCATTTCTTTCAACAATGCTTCCCGCTGCCTGGCAGTCATCGCCGTGCTGCCCGCTTCAGGTTCCGCTTGCACCTCAGCTACCAGTGCCTCAGCCACTGGAGCAAGCGCCTCAGGCAGCGGCGCGGCCTGGGTGAACAACGCATCCAGCTCCGGCAGGCTTTCTCTGTCAGCGGCAATGAAGTCCAGCGATTGCGCTCCATCGAACACCTCTGTCAGCCGCGGCACCTCTTTCTGCTGCGGCGGCTCACTGATATCAGCCCCTTGCCGAAGCGCCTCAATGCGCCTGAGCACTTCGCTGAGGTGATTCCCTGTCTCTGTCTGGCTCATAAAGCGGCTCCGCTGGCATCGAACGAGCGCATTTCATAGCCGCGGTCGCGATAAAACTTGTAGCGGAGCCGCGCATGCGTCTTGTCTTCTTCATCCTGCCCGACGATTTCGATCAGCCGCGTAAAACGGCTGAAGAATGGCGGATAGTCTTTCTGCAGATTGATCAACACATCATGGTGCGGTAACGCTTCCGCCTGCCAGTCAAGAATAATGGGCGTCTCGCCAGCGAGGTCATGCTTACTGTTGCAGTGCGGCAGAAAACTGGTTGGCGCATGACTCCACAATATATGTTCAATTGACCGCACCGCTTCCTGATCCGGCGCGAAGACTACCAGCCGACGGCCTTTTGCGACGGCTTTTTCGCTGAGCTCGGCGAGCTTCTTCAGCTTGTCTTCAACATTGAAAAAGAATTCGATGCGGGTCATGCCTGATTCAGCCTCCTGCTCATTCCTTGATCGCGCGCTGTCTCAGAAATTCGGTCAACAGCGGCACCGGACGGCCGGTCGAACCTTTTTCCTTGCCGGATTTCCACGCCGTACCGGCAATATCGAGATGCGCCCAATCGTATTTCTTGGTAAAGCGGGAGAGGAAACAGGCCGCTGTAATACTGCCTGCTGCGCGGCCGCCGATATTGGCCATATCGGCAAAATTGCTGTCCAGCTGGCCCTGATAATCATCCAGCATCGGCATGTGCCAAGCGCGGTCCAGCGCCGATTCACCGGCAGCCAGAAGCTCTTTGGCGAGCGCATCGTGGTTGCTGAACAGCCCGCTCAGATGATGCCCCAGCGCAATCACGCAGGCGCCGGTAAGGGTGGCGACATCAACGACGGAGGAAGGCTCGAAACGTTCGGCGTAAGTCAGCGCATCGCACAGAATCAAACGGCCTTCGGCATCCGTATTGAGCACTTCTATGGTCTGGCCGGACATGCTGGTCAGCACGTCACCGGGTCTGATTGCATTGCCGTCAGGCATGTTCTCGCATGTGGGGATAATGCCGACCGCGTTAATCGGCAGATCCATCTCGGCAATCGCCTTGAAAGTGCCAAGCACGCTGGCGGCACCGCACATGTCGTACTTCATCTCATCCATTTCGGCACCGGGTTTGATCGAAATGCCGCCGGTATCAAAGGTAATGCCCTTGCCGACCAGCACCACCGGCTTCTGGCTCTTCCTGCCTTTTTTATGTTGCAGCACAATCAGCTTGGGCGGCTGATGACTGCCTTGCGCGACACCGAGGAACGACCCCATGCCGAGCTTTTCCATCTCCGCACGATCCAGCACATCCACATGAAGACCATGGGATTTTGCCATCGCCTTTGCCTGTTCAGCCAGATAGGTCGGGGTACAGACGTTGGGCGGCAGATTGCCGAGATCCTTGGCCAGACTGACACCGGAGGCCAATGCCAGGCCCTGCCTCAGCCCTGCTTCACCGGCTTTGAGATCGCTGCGCGCCGCAACGTTGATAATCAGCTTCCTGAGCCCCCTGGCGTTCTCTGCCTTTTTCTCCCGGGCCGCCTTGCCTTTCATGCAATCGAACTGATAACTGGCATCCATGACGGCTTCGACCTGATGCGCCACCCGCCAGCTGACATCATGTTTCTTGACTGCCAGTTCGGCAAGGAAGCTCACCGCATCACGCGTGCCTGAACTGTTCAGTGCCTTGATTGCGCTTTTGACTGCCTGGCGATATTGCTTCTCATCGAACTCGCGCTCCTTGCCGAGACCGACCAGCAACACACGATCACTGTGAATACCGCCAAGCGCATGCAACATCAAGGTCGTACCGGACTTGCCATCCATATCGCCACGCTTCAGCACATCGCTGAGTGCGCCGTTGGCCGCACGGTCAATGGCAGTTGCAGCCGTTGAAAGTTTGCGCGATTCGAAGACGCCAACAATGACGCAGTCCGTGCGCTGCTTTTCCGGATTACCGTTTTTTATGCTAAATTCCATGCACTGTTCCTTGTATTTGACTTTATTGAATTATCCTGCGTTTTCGCCCCAACACAAAATTGATAGGTAACCTTTCCCGCGCCCATGCTCTTTAAACGTTCATTAATGCAAGAGCTCGTCATGACCGCAGCGGGGGCATTCCTGATTCTGGTCGGCATTGTGATCGCCCAGCGGGTCGCCTATTACATCGGCATCGCCGCCGGCGGCAGCCTTGCCAGCGATGCCATCAAGACGCTGCTCGGCTTCAGCATGATCCGTTTCCTTCCCATGCTGTTGTCCTTGAGCCTGTTTCTGGCCGTACTGCTCACCTTATCACGTTGGTATCGTGACAGCGAGATGGTAGTCTGGTTCAGTTCCGGCAAGAGCCTGTCGAGCTGGATACGCCCCGTCGTTTCATTCGCCTTGCCGGTCATTCTGGTGGTTGGCTTGCTCAGTCTTTTTGTCACGCCCTGGGCCACGCAAAAAGCTTCGGAATACCGCGACATGCTCAAAAGCCGGGACGAACTCGCCACCATCACGCCCGGCGTTTTCAAGGAATCACGCAGCGCTGACCGCGTATTCTTCATCGAAAGTTTCGATGAACTGGGCAATCTGGTCAAAAACATTTTTGTGCAAAGCGTGCAGCACCAGCGTCTGGGGGTTATCGTAGCGAGCCAGGGTTACCGTGAGACAGCCGGGAACGGCGACAGCTTTCTGGTCATGGAACAAGGCCGCCGCTACGAAGGCAAACCGGATACCGCCGAATTCGCTGTCACCGAATTTGAACGCTATGCCATCCGCATCGAACCGGCAGAAGTGACCAAATCTGCGCCCAAGACGCAGGAAAAGGACAGCATCGAGCTGTTGCAAACACGCAATGCGGCCAGTGTGGCAGAACTGCAGTGGCGGCTGGCAATGCCGATATCCGCCTTTGTGCTGGTTCTGCTGGCAATACCGCTGAGCTTTGTCGACCCCCGCTCCGGCCGCTCAGCCAACCTGATGCTGGCCTTACTGGTGTATGTCATCTACAACAATATGCTCAGCATCTTTCATGCATGGGTCGCGCAGGAAAAACTCAGTTCAGTGATCGGTTTATGGCCGGTACACCTATTTTTCCTGCTGCTGACTGCCTACATGTTCTACCGGCGGCTGTTTCAGCAACCGCTGATTCCGAAATTGCAGATCCGGAAAAAAGCATGAACCTGATCAATCGTTACCTGATCCAGGAAATCGTCTCCAGCGTTCTGCTCATCATGCTGGCGCTGATTGCGATGTTCTCGTTCTTCGACCTGATCCAGGAACTGGAGAGCATCGGCAAGGGCAGCTATGGCCTCGGCAACGTGCTTCTGTTCGTGCTGCTGAGTGCGCCAGGTCATGTTTATCAGGTAGTGCCAGTCGCGGTGCTGGTTGGCACCATGTATGCCCTCGGCCGGCTGGCGCGCAACTCCGAATTGATCATTCTGCGCGTCAGCGGCATTTCCATTTCCAGTATCGCCTGGTCGCTGGTGCGCATCGGGTTCCTGTTTGCCGTGCTGACCTTCATCGTCGGTGAATTCGTCACGCCCTACACCGAAAAGACCGCACAGCGCATGCGCATCAAGGCGACGGATTCGGTCATCGCACAGGATTTCCGTTCCGGCTTGTGGATCAAGGACGGCCGCAGCTTTGTCAACGTCGAGGAAGTACTGCCGGATACAACACTGCTCAACGTGCATATCTATGAATTCGACAAGGATTTTCATCTGCGCACCATCAGCAACGCAAAAGTCGGACGCTTCGAGGAAGACGGCTGGTTGCTGAGCGATGTCGGTCAGACCCTGTTTTCCGAAGAGAAAGTGAAATCGGTGTATTTCCCGGAAGCGAACTGGCAATCGCTGGTGCGGCCGGAATTGTTGAACGTACTGCTGGTGGTGCCGGAAAAGATGTCGGCGCGCAATCTGTATTCGTACATCACGCACCTGAGTGAAAACAAGCAGAAAACCTCACGGCACGAGATTGCGTTGTCGGCCAAGATCATATACCCGCTGGCCTGCATGGTGATGGTCGTGCTCGCACTACCATTCGGCTTCCTGCAGCAGCGCTCGGGCGGCACCAGCGGCAAGATTTTCCTCGGCATCATGCTCGGCGTGCTGTATCAGGTCATGAACCGGGTGTTCGTACACCTTGGCCTGCTAAACGACTGGTCCGCATTCTTCAGCACCGTGATTCCAACCCTGCTGTTCCTGATTGCCGGGCTGGTCATGCTGGTGATGGTAGAGCGCCGCTGAATTACCTCGCTGCTTTTTTCGCCAGCAATATCAGTCGCGTGCCTGACAGACGATCATGCAGATACTGCCCTTCACGGTCGAATAATGCCCAGAGAAAGCTTGCCCCAGGAAACACGCAGGCCAGCAGAAATCGCTTGATCGCCTGTTCACGCGTCAACAATCCGCCTTTCACCGAGACCAGCTTGATGCGCCAGGTCTGCATCGCCAGGGTCTGCCCGCCGCGCATCCAGTTCCAGACGAAATAACCGCCGGTCAGCAGCCACAAATAAGCCTGAAAAAAATAACGCTTGGGAGGTTCGGTTGCATCACCGAAAAGCAGCAGAAATATCAGTGCAGCCAGCATCAGAACGGCTGACAGCAGCAGCAGTTCGTACACCAGGCAGGCCAGCCGGCGGAGCCAGCCGGGCGAAGAGACGGAATTGAGCACGAAATATCAGGAAGCGCTGATCAAGTAGTTGAGGGCGGCCATGAAAGCGCCAGTCCGTGGCGCGGCGCCCTAATTATCCAGATCGTCGTTGTACTCATCCGGATTCTGTTTACGCAATTGCTCGCGCTTGGCTTCCGGCAGGCTCTGATACTCGCGCCATTTCTTTCTCAGTTCCTGTTTTTTGGCTTCAGGCAGCTCGCGGAATTTTTCATGCTTCTTGCGCGCGTTCTCGCGTTCGTATGGGGTCATGCGGCTCCAGCGCGTCAATCGCTCCTGCACGCGTTGCTGGCGGTCAGCATCCATTTTCGGATAATCGCGTGCGATTTCCAGCATGCGCTCACGCTGCCATGGTCTTAGCGTATCCCACTCTTCGGCCAGCGGATTCAATACTTTCTTCTGCTCCTGGCTCAGTTGCGCCCAGCTCGGATACTGGGCAGTATCGCTCTCGGCCAGCGCCGGGCCCGAAATCATGCCGAGTACAAGTACTATCGCTGCGAGGTACGCGCTACCCATGTATCGAATCCTTTATCCAGAAAAGCTTCGGGCGGCAGTTCAGCGCCCAGTAAAAACGCATCACCCTGTTCTATCGAGGGCTGATTGACCATTTGCTGCGTCACAATGAACGCGACCAAGGCTGCGCTGGCTATCATAACAGCTGGCATGAGCAAACGGTGCTGTTGCAGGTAGCTTCCGAACAAACTCAAGACATGGCCGCGGCCATCAGCACCACTGGCGGCTACGGCCTGCCGCTTCGCCGCCAGATTGCCGACCGCTTTCATTCTGGCGGCATAAAGACGATCGAGCACTTCGCGATCAAGTT
>JBEDHT010000080.1:0-7516 GCA_041174025.1 Pseudomonadota bacterium | reverse complement strand
GCAGGTCGGCCAGCTCATGATGCAGCTCCGGCGCAATCACTTCCACCTTCGCCTCCGCCTTCAACAGCATATTGACCTTGCGCGCGGCCACTTCACCGCCACCGATGACGACACAGCGGCGGCCCTGCAGTTTGATAAAAATCGGTAAGGCTTCCATGATGCATATTTTACGCGCAGATTCGCTTTTGGCTTCCGCTTGGAGTAGAATTTGGGCTTACTTATTGTTTTACAGTACAAATTTGCACCCCTCGCCTGCATTAATTCCAGCGCAATGAACCCGTCAGACAAGCCAGCGCTGACGGCTCACTGTCAGCCTCAAACCCCATCGCCGAAAAAAGTGTTTATCAAGACCTTCGGGTGCCAGATGAACGAATACGACTCCGCGCGCATGGCCGATCTGCTGCACGCCGATAACGGCATGGTGGAAACGGAAAACCCAGAGGAAGCCGACGTCATTCTGCTCAACACCTGCTCCGTGCGCGAAAAAGCAGAAGACAAGGTCTTCAGCCATCTAGGCCGCTTCATTCCGATGAAGGAAAAGAATCCCGACCTGGTGATCGGCGTGGGCGGCTGCGTTGCCAGCCAGGAAGGCGAGAACATCGTCAAGCGCGCGCCCTATGTCGATCTCGTGTTCGGCCCGCAAACCCTGCACCGCCTGCCCGACATGATCGAATCCCGCCGCAGGGCTGGAACCCCGCAGGTGGATATCCGCTTCCCGGAAGTGGAAAAATTCGACCACTTGCCGCCGCCGCGCGTCGAAGGCGGCGCAGCGTTTCTTTCGATCATGGAAGGTTGCAGCAAATACTGCACGTTCTGTGTGGTGCCTTACACACGCGGCGAAGAAGTCTCGCGCCCGTTCGAGGATATCCTGCTGGAAGCAGCAGCCCTGGCAGAACAGGGTGTAAAGGAAATCACCCTGCTGGGACAGAACGTCAACGCCTATCGCGCAGAAACCAAAACCGGCGAGGCCGCCGATCTCGCCATGCTGATCGAATATGTCGCCGAAATTCCCGGAGTCGAACGCATACGCTTCACCACCTCGCACCCGAACGAGATGAGCGATGCGCTGATCGACTGCTTTGCCCGCATTCCCAAGCTGGTGTCGCACATACACCTGCCGGTGCAGGCCGGCTCGGATCGGGTACTGATGGCGATGAAGCGCAACCACACGGTGCTGCAATACAAATCCATCATCCGCAAGCTGCGCGCGGCAAGACCCGACATCTGCCTCTCCTCCGACTTCATCGTCGGCTTTCCGGGTGAAAGCGAGGCCGATTTCGAGGCCACGATCAAGCTGATGCAAGATATCGGTTTTGATTATTGTTTCAGTTTCATTTACAGCCCCCGCCCCGGCACACCCGCTGCGTATCTGGCCGATGACACCGCGCAGGAAGTCAAGCTTGCGCGTCTGGCACGCTTGCAGGCGCTCAACGAGGCGCAGGGAAAAGCCATCAGCGACAGCATGATCGGCAGCGTGCAGCGGGTGCTGGTCGAGGGGCCCTCGAAGAAAAATCCGGCAGAGCTGGCAGGCCGCACCGACAACAACCGTATCGTCAACTTTGCCGGCAGCATGGAGCTCCTGCACCATTCGTTGACGTCAAAATCACCAAGGCCGAAACGCACACCCTGCGCGGCGAATTATTGAAAGACTAGTTTGGACATCACGCTCAGCCCTGAAGACAACATCCGGCTCGCCAACCTCTGCGGCACGCTGGATGAAAACATCAAACAGATCGAGGACGCGCTCGATGTGACCATTTCGCGGCGCGGCGCGCATTTCCGCATCAGTGGCGAAAAACACCACACCGAGCTGGCCGCCCAGCTGCTGGAGAGTTTTTACGACCGCGCGAAGAAACCGGTCGAACTGGAAGAAATCCAGCTCGGGCTGGTCGAGCTGGACAAACTGAGCCCGGAAGCGGTTGCTTCTGCGGCAATGCCGGTATTGATGACGCGCCGGCCCGACCTGCACGGCCGCACGCCGCGCCAGGTGGAATACCTGCAACAGATTCAGGATTACGACATCACCTTCGGTATCGGCCCGGCCGGTACCGGCAAGACATATCTGGCCGTCGCCAGCGCGATCGACGCCTTGAGCCGCGACCGCGTCAAGCGCATCGTGCTGGTGCGCCCGGCGGTCGAAGCCGGTGAACGCCTGGGCTTTTTGCCGGGCGATCTGGCGCAGAAGGTTGACCCTTATCTACGCCCCCTCTACGATGCCCTCTACGACCTGGCGGGTTATGACAGCGTCAACAAGATGTTCGAGCGCGGCGCCATCGAAATCGCTCCGCTCGCCTACATGCGCGGCCGCACCCTGAACCAGAGTTTCATCATTCTGGACGAAGCGCAGAACACCACGCCGGAGCAGATGAAAATGTTTCTCACCCGCATCGGCTTCGGCACCAAGGCTGTCGTCACCGGCGATGTCACCCAGATCGACCTCGCACGTCACCAGAAAAGTGGCCTGGTCGAGGCGCAGCAGGTACTTAAGGATGTACGCGGCATTGCCATGACACGCTTCCTTTCCGAGGACGTGGTGCGCCACCCGCTGGTGCAGAAAATCATCAACGCCTACGAAAAGTTCGACCGCGCGGCCAACGAAACAGGCCCGGAATCCGAACCCGGGAAAGCAGCGAAATAATGCCGGCCCTGTCGATGGATGTGCAATACGCCACGGCGCCCGAAGGTCTGCCGACAGCGGCAGATTTCCGCCGCTGGGCGCGCAAGGCTCTGCGCGTAGATGCCGAGATAGCGCTGCGCATCGTCGATGAAGAAGAAGGCCGTGCGCTCAATCGCGACTATCGCGGCAAGGACTATGCGACCAATGTGCTGACCTTTCCCCTGGCTGAAGAACCATACCTGATGGGCGACATCGTGCTGTGCGCGCCGGTGGTGCTGCGCGAGGCCCTGGAACAGAACAAGGTGCCGTCAGCGCACTTTGCACACCTGACCGTGCACGGCGTGCTGCACTTGCATGGCTATGACCACGAAACCGAGCCGCAGGCAGAGCTGATGGAAGCGCTGGAAACCGAAATTGTCATGAAACTGGGTTACCCTGACCCCTACAAGGAACATGCTTGAAATGAGCGAAGCCGATAAACAAATTCCGCACGAAAAACCGCGATGGCTGGAGCTGCTCAGCAACTTTCTGCTGCGGGAGCCGGAAGACCGCGAGCAGCTGATCGAAATGCTGCACTCCGCCTACGAGAACAGTCTGGTCGATGCCGACGCGCTGTCGATGATCGAAGGCGTGCTGCAAGTCTCTGAAATGCAGGTGCGCGACGTGATGATTCCGCGCTCGCAGATGGATGTCATCGACATCACCGACCCGCCCGAGAAATTCATTCCCTTCGTCATTGAGACCGCCCACTCGCGTTTCCCCGTCATCGAGGAAAACAAGGATGACGTCATCGGCATTTTGCTCGCCAAGGACTTGTTGCGCTATTACGCCGGCGAGGATTTCGAGGTGCGCGACATGTTGCGCCCGGCCGTTTTCATTCCGGAATCCAAACGCCTCAACGTGCTGCTGAAGGAGTTCCGCAGCAACCGCAACCACATCGCCATCGTTGTCGACGAATACGGCGGCGTTGCCGGCATGGTGACGATCGAGGACGTACTGGAACAGATCGTCGGCGACATCGAGGACGAATACGACTTCGATGAAACCGAGGACAACATCATCCGCGATGCCAACGGCCGCTACCGGGTCAAGGCATTGACCGAGATCGCTGACTTCAACGAGGCGCTCGGCACCAACTTCAGCGATGAGGAATACTCCACCATCGGTGGCCTCGTCGTGAGCAAATTCGGCCATCTGCCGAAGCGGGGAGAGCAAGTCACGTTCGACAATCTCTGCTTTACTGCGTTACGCGCGGACAGCCGCCGCCTGCATTCAATCAGCGTCGACGTGCTGGAGCAGCCAAGCCCGGCTGAAGACGAAAACGTCTGATCCAGGCCGCCCGGAAGCGCCGGGAACTTATACGGAACCGGTCCGCTCCTAGCTGCAGAGCCTCCCGGTAAGTAATTGATCCCGGAGGCATTTGATCAACCTCCAGGAGCACCGGCATGCGCGCATTATTCCTTTCTTTCCTTCTTGTCTTTTCCGGCGCCGCAATAGCCGGAAACACGGCGGACAATCCGCTTCCCAGCGAAATACCTACCTCCGAAAAAGAATTTGTCGCCATCATCAACCAGTATGACAAGGCGAAAATCATCGAACAGTTCGGCGAACCGGCCAAAAGGGAGGACATGAAAATCGCCTCTTCCGGTGAGATCGTCGCTTCGATCTGGCAATACCATTTCATCAATACCAATGCCGAAGGCGCCTACTATGAAACCACGGAACTGGATTTCCTCGGCGACAAGGTCGTCATGGTCGTCTTCATGAACCACGACGGCCAGGAAAAGATTACGGCAGAACCGCCTGCCGCAATGCCGGAGCCGGAAGCCCTGCCGCAGATGTAATACGGGCCTTGGTTAGCGACGCTTTGCAAAAAAACAAAGGGCGATTTCATCGCCCTTTGTTTTTCTGTCTGCGGATAATGCCTGCTATTTTTTCAGCGCATCGCGAATTTCACGCAACAACAATACATCCTCCGGCGTAGCGGGCGGTGGCGCCGGGGGCTCTTCAGTGCGGAGGCGATTGATTGTGCGTATCAGCATGAAAACGGCAAACGCGACGATCGTGAAACTGACTACGGCATTGACGAAAAGACCGTAATTCAGTGTCACGGCACCCGCTTCCTTGGCCGCGGCAAGCGTCGCATAGGGCTCGGCAACAGCGCCTTCCTTCAGCACGAAGAACAATTCGCTGAAATCCACATTGCCGAGCAGCAAGCCGATCGGCGGCATGATGATGTCATCGACCAGCGATTTGACGATAGACCCGAACGCAGCGCCGATAATGATACCGACCGCCATATCCACCACATTGCCGCGCATGGCGAAGGCTTTGAATTCTTTTAACATGTTATCCCCTGTTGATGATGAAACCTCTGACGCGAGGCCTGCCGCTATAATGCAAAAAGAATTCATTATCGTCCAGGATTTCAATTGAGCCACCTTTTCCACTCAGACAACTTCCGCCTTTTACTCGCTGCGGCATTGGGCAGCCTCTCGGTGCTCGGTTTCGCACCTTTTCATGTATTTCCGGCGACCATCGTCGGCATCGCCGGTCTCTTTTATCTGTGGCAACAGGCGCCGGGCGCAAAACAGGCGGCATGGCTGGGGTTCTTTTACGGGCTTGGTTTTTTCATCAGCGGCATTTACTGGATCTACATCAGTCTGCATGATTTCGGCGGCATGCCCTGGTGGATGGCCGCATTCTCGACGTTCTGCCTGTGCGCCTTTCTGTCGCTTTTCCCGCTGTTGACCGGCTGGCTCAGCAAACGCTCGTCTCTCTTGCTGTTCAGCGCCCCGCTCTTGTGGGCGTTGTCGGAGTGGGTGCGCGGCTGGATATTCACCGGCTTTCCCTGGCTGGCCATCGGTTATTCGCAAACACCCAACAGCCCGCTGGCCGGTTTTCTGCCCGTCACCGGCGTTTACGGCGTTTCGTTGCTGACTGCAGCCGCCGCAGCATTGCTGGTTCTGGCGGCCACGCGCTACCGCAGAAAGCTGGCGCTCGCCTTGCTGCTTGTGCTCTGGGTCAGCGGCGCCTTGCTGAAAATGCTGCCCTGGACCTCGCCTGCCGGTGCGCCGGTCAGCATCGCGCTGCTACAGGGCAACATTGCGCAAGACCTGAAATGGCAGGAAGGCGAACTGCAACGCACGCTCGATATCTACCACCAGCTGGCGACCGACACAGCGGCACAGCTGATCGTGCTGCCGGAAACCGCCTTGCCCATGCTGTCGCAGCACGTACCGGCAGAGTATCTCGCCAGCCTCGAAGCGCACGCCAGAAACCAGCAGGGCGACCTGCTCTACGGCGTCGTCGAATATGAGAACGAAGCCTTCTACAACAGCATGCTCAGCGTAGGCAGCTCGCCGCGCCAGCATTACCGCAAAACGCATCTGGTGCCGTTCGGCGAATTCATCCCGCTGAAACAGGTGTTCGGCTGGATCTACCGGGACTGGCTCAACATTCCACTCACCGATCTCGCACGCGGCGGCTTTCATCAACAACCGGTTGCCATCGCCGGTCAGAAAGTCGCGGTCAACATCTGTTACGAAGATGTCTTCGGCGAAGAAATCATTCACCAACTGCCGCAAGCCACGCTGCTGGTCAACACCAGCAACGACGCCTGGTACGGCCAATCGACGGCGGCCTACCAGCATTTGCAGATATCGCAGGCACGTGCGCTGGAAACCGGCCGCATGATGCTGCGCGCCACCAACACGGGCGCTACCGCCATCATCGACCGTAACGGCGAAGTGCTCGCGCAGTTGCCGCATTTCCGCACCGGCATTCTCGAAGGCGAGGCCCAGGGTTATGCAGGCAGCACGCCATACATCCGCTTCGGCAACTGGCTCTTTCTGCTGATCACCGCATCAGGCCTGCTTTACCTTTTGTGGCGCGGTAAAAAGAAGTAAAATCAACCCCTTTCGCCAACCCTGAACAGCTTGCATAACAATGGCACTCACATTTCAAGAGATCATTCTCACGCTACAACAATATTGGGACAAGCAAGGCTGCACCTTACTGCAACCCTACGATATGGAAGTCGGCGCCGGCACCTCGCACACCGCCACCTTTCTGCGCGCACTCGGCCCTGAGCCATGGAAAGCCGCTTACGTACAGCCAAGCCGTCGCCCCAAGGACGGCCGCTACGGCGAAAACCCCAACCGTCTGCAGCACTACTATCAATATCAGGTCGTGCTGAAACCGGCCCCGGCCAATATTCTTGAGCTCTATCTCGGCTCGCTCGAAGCGCTCGGTTTCAACCTGAAGGAAAATGACATCCGCTTCGTCGAAGACGATTGGGAAAACCCGACACTGGGCGCCTGGGGCCTGGGCTGGGAAGTCTGGCTCAACGGCATGGAAGTCACGCAGTTCACCTATTTCCAGCAGGTCGGCGGCATCGACTGCAAACCGATCACCGGTGAAATCACTTACGGTCTGGAACGCCTGGCCATGTATCTGCAGGGCGTGGAGAATGTTTACGACCTCACCTACTCGCCCGGCGTCAGCTATGGCGACGTTTTTCTGCAGAACGAAAAGGAGCAGTCCGCCTACAACTTCGAACACAGCGATGTCGATTTTCTGCTGACCGCGTTCAATGCCCACGAAAAACAGGCCAAACACCTGATGGAAAACCAGCTCGCCCTGCCCGCTTACGAGCAGGTGCTGAAAGCTGCGCACACCTTCAACCTGCTTGACGCGCGCGGCGCCATCTCGGTCACCGAGCGTGCCGCCTATATCGGCCGCATCCGCAACCTGGCCCGCAGCGTCGCCGCCAGCTATCTGGACAGCCGCGCCCGGCTCGGCTTCCCGATGGCCCCCAGGGATTGGGCTGATGAAGTGTTGGCAAAACTCGAAAAAGAAAAAAAGGCGGCCTGAGCATGAGTCACAAGAATTTATTGG
>JBEDHT010000079.1:0-4272 GCA_041174025.1 Pseudomonadota bacterium | reverse complement strand
TGGCGCGAATCACCAAGCTGCCTTCCTGATAGATGAGGAAAGCGCCGGATTGTATGGTTGAAGCGCCTTCGATCGCAGTCCACAGTTGCAGCAGATAGTTCAGGTCCCACTGCAGCTCTTCCAGGCTGCGGCCGATACCGGCGGTGCGGGCGATGATGCTCATGCCGTTGGGCACTTCCAGCTGTGCCATGGTGTCGCGCAGCTCGTTGCGGTCTTCCCCTTCGATACGGCGGGAAACGCCGCCGCCGCGCGGGTTGTTCGGCATCAGCACCAGATAGCGGCCAGCCAGCGAGATGAAGGTGGTGAGGGCAGCGCCCTTGTTGCCGCGTTCGTCCTTGTCGACCTGAACGATCAGTTCCTGACCTTCTTTCAGCACATCCTGGATGCGGGCGCGGCCACCTTCGGCATCATTGAGGAAATAGCTGCGTGCGACTTCCTTGAACGGCAGAAAGCCGTGTCTGTCGGTGCCGTAATTGACGAATGCAGCTTCCAGGGATGGTTCGATGCGGGTAATGACACCCTTGTAGATATTGCTTTTGCGCTGTTCCTTGCCGGCGGTTTCAATATCGAGATCGATCAGCTTCTGCCCATCGACGATGGCGACGCGTAGTTCTTCAGACTGCGTCGCATTGAATAACATGCGTTTCATTGTGTTGACTCCCGCGCTCACGGCGGGCAAGTGAAGCAGCCTGTTGGCAGCAGGCAAGGGCGGCTGGAATTCTGACTGTTGGGTTCAGAAATCAAATTTCAGGCGGTGCCCGGACGTTATGCGGGCACTGCAGCTAGCACGAGCAGTCGCGTGTAAGCGGTGCTACACGCAGAAGCGCTATTGACTAACACATGGCCTTCAAGGCCGGATTCCGCGATTCTGTACACACTCACAAGGGAGGTCGCTGGAAAGTATCCGTTATCGGTATCAGGTAACGGATTGAAGTGGTTAACGAAATATCTCGTAAACGGTCAGTGGTTAATCTCTATGCGTGGGTTCTGTTTAAAACTGTTTCTCGGCTAAGCCGATAATATCGGCTAAAATTCCATGTTCCAGCTAACTCTTGCTGCGTATTGCACAGGCAACATCATTTGCAGTGACCAGAGCGCATTAAATTTGTGACAAATTCGCTACTTGTTTTATTTGGCGAGCGAGTTAACCAAGGTGTTTGTTAGGTATTTCCGGCTGAGCGCCTTGGCGGTCAAACCGGAAATCTGCGCAATTGATTCAAATATTTTTTCAAAAGCAAACGTAGTATAGGCGAGATGACCAATATAAGCAAAGCAAGTATTCATAAATCAAGTCAGCCACTTGCGGACAATAGATCAAGTGTGACATTGCAAACCGTGGACGAAGGCAGTGCAGGGCAGCGCATCGACAATTTTCTCGCCAAAATACTCAAGGGTGTTCCCAAAAGTCACATCTACCGGATATTGCGCAGCGGCGAAGTACGCGTCAACAGCAAGCGTATTGACGCCAGTTACAAGCTGCTGCTGAACGATGTGGTGCGCGTACCACCGGTGCGCATGGCCGAAAAACCCGCAGCCGGCCAGAACGCACCGGCAGCTGCGCCACGCTTCGACAAAAGCATTCTGTTCGAGGACGACGCCATGCTGGTGATCGACAAGCCTGCCGGTTTTGCCGTGCACGGCGGCAGCGGTATCAGCCGTGGCGTCATCGAGCAGTTGCGTCTGGAGCGGCCCCATGCAAAATTTCTCGAACTGGTGCACCGGCTTGATCGCGAAACTTCCGGCATTCTGATGCTGGCAAAGAAACGCGCCGCGCTGGTGCAGTTGCACGAAGCGATCAGAAACAATCAGACTGACAAGCGCTACCTGATGCTGGTGCACGGCGACTGGCAGGAGAAGAAAAAACGCGTCATCCTGCCGCTGCACAAATATGTGCTGCCGAGCGGCGAGCGCCGGGTGGCCGTGCAGGAAGACGGGCAGTCGTCCGAGACGGTGTTCTTTCTGCGCAAGCGCTATGGCGAATTCAGCCTGCTGGAAGCGCAGCTGGTCACCGGCCGCACGCATCAGCTGCGCGTGCAGCTCGCACATCTCGGTTTTCCGATTGCCGGTGACGACAAATACGGCGATTTCAATGTCAACAAGGCCATGCAGAAACGCGGCTTGAAGCGCATGTTTCTGCATTCAGCCGAAACCGCTTTGCGGCACCCGCTCAGCGGTGAAAAGCTCAAATTCGTTGCGCCACTGCCGGCAGAGCTCGAACGTTTCCTCAAGCAACTGGAGCCGGCACAACATGCCCAGACAGTTTGGCCTGATCGTATTCGACTGGGACGGCACACTGGCCGATTCGACCCGGATGATTGTCGATTGCATGCGCAAGGCCAGCGCGGAGGCAGGTTTGCCGGTGCCGGAGCCGGCCGCTGCGAGCCATATCATCGGCCTCGGACTGGTGGAAGCGGTGCATGCCCTGTTCGGTGAACTGGCGCCGGACCAGTATCAACAGCTGGTTGCCCGCTACCGCTATCACTATTACGCGCAGGACGAAGACACGCCGCTGTTCGATGGCGTGATCGAGACCATGGAGCATCTGACCGATGCCGGTTTCATGCTTGCAGTGGCAACCGGCAAGGGACGCAACGGACTGAACAAATCCCTGCAACGCAGCGGCATGGCAAGGTTCATGCACGCATCGCGTTGTGTCGATGAGTGTTTTTCCAAACCGCATCCGCAGATGCTGCTGGAACTGATGGATGAGCTCGGGGCAATGCCTGAGCGGACGCTGATGATCGGCGATACCAGCTTTGATCTGCAGATGGCCGCTAACGCAGGCGTGGCCAGTCTTGCTGTCACCTATGGCGCGCACCCGCAGACGGAACTGGACAAGCATCAGCCGCTTGCCTGTTTCGACCGTTTCGATGCGCTCAAGGACTGGTTGCAGCAACATGCCTGAACGCATGCGTGTCATCTGCCGCAGCGAGGATGTGCAGGAGCGCGGTCCCGGATTCCGCTTCGCGCTTCCGGAGCTGGGCGAACGCACCACCGGCTTTGTCGTGCGCTACAATGGCGAAGTACAGGCTTATGTGAACCGTTGCGCGCATGTGCCGGTCGAGCTGGACTGGAACGAAGGTGATTTTTTCGATGTCAGCGGGGAATATCTGATTTGCGCCACACATGGTGCGCATTACCAGCCGCAGACCGGATATTGTGTGATGGGGCCGTGCTCCGGCAAGTCGCTGATAAAAATCAGGACGCTGGAGCGCGATCACGAGATTTTGATACAACTGGATTAGGAACCAATACATATGTCGGATTCGCCACAGGACAATCCCAACTGGGAGCGGCAAACCATAGAAAAGCTGGCACTCTCTGCGCTCGCTGAACAGAAACGCGCACGCCGCTGGAGCATCTTCTTCAAGTCGCTGACTTTTCTTTACCTGTTTGCCCTGTTGTTTATCGCGATGGATTGGGTAGGCAAAGGCTCGGGCGCGAGTCTGGATCATACGGCGCTGGTCGATATCCAGGGCGTGATCGGTAGCGGAGAAGAGGCGAGTGCGGACGCGATCGTTTCCAGCCTGCAGGCCGCTTTTGAAAACAAGCGTACCAAAGGGCTGATTCTGCGCATCAACAGCCCAGGCGGCAGCCCTGTGCAGGCGGGCATCATCAACGATGAGATCAAACGCCTGCGCCAATTGAACCCCGATGTGCCGGTCTATGCCGTGGTTGAGGATATCTGCGCGTCCGGCGGCTACTATATCGCCGTAGCTGCCGACCGCATCTATGTCGACAAGGCCAGTATCGTCGGCTCCATCGGCGTGCTGATGGATGGTTTCGGCTTTACCGGCACCATGGAAAAGCTTGGTGTCGAACGCAGATTGCTGACCGCAGGTGAGAACAAGGCGCTACTCGACCCGTTTTCACCGGTCAATGAACAGCACCAGAAATATGCCCAGACCTTGCTGGAAGAAGTGCATCAGCAGTTTATCGATATCGTGCGCGAAGGTCGCGGCGACCGTCTGAAAGAAACTTCGGAGACTTTCAGCGGCCTGTTCTGGAGCGGCGAGGCCAGCATCAAAATGGGACTGGCAGACGGTTTCGGCAGTTCGGAATATGTGGCACGGGAAGTGATCAAGCAGGAGAGGATCGTCGACTTCACCCTGCGTGAGGATTTTGCCTCGCGTTTCGCCAAGCGCCTCGGCGCTTCCGTTGCCCAGCAGATTTCGCTCAGCGGCATGCGTTTGCAATAAGACGGTAAAATCTGAAAAAAGCCCTGAAGGCGGATGTCTTCAGGGCTTTTTGTTTGGCTTTAATGTTTAAAGC
>JBEDHT010000078.1:0-3293 GCA_041174025.1 Pseudomonadota bacterium | reverse complement strand
GTTCAGACCCTGGTCGGAAAGCTCGCCCTCAACCCGCACCAGATATTCTTTTTCCACTGTCGAGTTTTCGCCGATCAATTGTTTGGCGATGCGGCCGTCCTGAGTGAGTACAAGCAAACCTGTGGAATCAATATCGAGGCGGCCCGCCGGGGCCAGGTTCTTGAGATGGCCGCGTTTGAAAGGCTTTCTGCTGGGGTCTTCCAGCCATTGATTTTCCGGGTGTATCAGCACTACGGCGGGTTCGTAGCCGTCTTCCGCCTGGCCGGACACATAGCCCACCGGCTTGTGCAGAATGATGGTGACGATCTCGGCCTGATGTTTTTGCGCCTCGCGGCTGATTTCTATCCTCACGTCCGTTGCAACCCGCGTTCCCAGCACATCGATCACTTGTCCGTTCACCTTGACCCAGCCGTTGACGATCCATTCATCTGCCTCGCGTCTGGAGCAGAGTCCGCGTTCTGCCATCAGCTTGGAAAGTCTGGGCAGTTCCGGGTTAGAGGCTTGCGGCTTGGGGCCGAACATCGGGTTGGTGGCGCGATCCCGATTGAAATCACCGGGCTCGAAACCGTCGCGGGCCTTGCCGCCACGGCGTGGCGTGTCGCGGCTCTCAGCCAGATTTTTCGGTGCGTTGCGCTTGAATTCATCGCGTTTGAACTCGCCGCGTTGCAGTGGACGCTGGGCTGGTGCACGGCTGTCGGGCGTAAGTGGCTGATGCGGCTTGCCGTCATGGCGGTGGTTGCGCTGGGAGGGTTTTTCGTTGTTTTTGACGCTTTCAACCGGCTTTTGCTGTTTGGCGGTTTCTGGCGCTACGGCCGGTTTGGTCGGCGGTGCGACGCGCAACCGTTTGGCCGGATCGGTGCGCCGGGCCGGTGTACGAGAATTGCTGCCGGAATCTTTCGGCGGTTTGGTCAGTTTTAGCGTAGTCAAAGCGGTTTTCCTTTGCCGCTATTCTAACAGACGCACTCTGGCAGACGCACTCTGGCAGACGCACTCTGGCAGACCCACTCTGGTCAGCCGACAGTTTGCGTTGACTGCAGAAGGGCTTGCCGTCAAGCATGGTTGATAACGGTACAATTGACGTTACGCTGTTTGCCTTGATATGTGTTATTTCTATGTGTCACATGACTTGAATGGCTGAAAGTAAAAATGTCTGAAATCACGATTTATCATAACCCCCAATGCAGTAATTCTCGCGGCGCTCTGGCCTTGATCCGGGAGCGCGGCATCGAACCAACCATCATCGAATACCTGAAGGCGCCACCAAGCAAGGAACAACTCAAGATCATGATGGCGGACGCAGGCATTACGCCGCGCGACTTGCTGCGGGCGAAGGAGACGGTTTATGCCGAACTGGAGCTGGATGATGCCAGGTGGACAGACGACGAGCTGGTGGATTTCATGTTGCAGTATCCGGTCCTGATGAACCGGCCGGTCGTGGTGACCGCTTTGGGAACAAGATTATGCCGTCCGCCTGAGCTGGTGCTGGAAATCCTGCCCGTTGTTTGAAAAATATATGCCAGGCTCAAGCAGCAGTTCGGGGTATGTTCATCTGCCCTGACTGGAGGTTTGCTTGCCAAGGCTCAAACCAAGACCCAAAAAATAAAACCCGGCAAATGAGCTGCCGGGTTTTATGTTCAATGCGACAAGGCGCGATTACTTGGCGACTTGTTTTTCGCGGATTTCGTCCAGCGTTTTGCAGTCGATGCACTGTGTGGCTGTCGGGCGTGCTTCCAGGCGCTTGAGGCCAATTTCGACGCCGCAGCTGCTGCAGTAACCATATTCTCCCTCGTTGATTTTATTGAGGGTTTCGTCGATCTTCTTGATCAGTTTGCGTTCACGGTCACGATTGCGTAATTCCAGCGCCATGTCGGATTCCTGGCTGGCGCGGTCGTTGGGGTCGGCAAACATGGTGACTTCGTCCTGCATGGTATGCACGGTACGGTCGATATCGTCGCTCAATTCGGCTTTCCAGTCGTTGAGGATCTGACGGAAATGGTTGAGCTGTTTTTCGTTCATGTATTCCTCACCCGCCGCAGGCTGGTAAGGAACGAATTGTCTAGAGATTACATCGGCCATCTTGGTCTCGTCGGGATAACTTCCCCGTTTCGTAAATAGCGTTAACAGAAAAATAAAGCAGGCGCAAGTTTACTACGATTGGAAATAATGTCCAGCACGGATTTCCGTGCTATTTATGCGGCTAAGCTACTGAAGATTCGCGCAAAGTCTGCGCCAGAAAGGTGTTTTCCATCAAGGTGGCGACCGTCATCGGGCCAACACCGCCGGGAACCGGCGTGATCCAGCCGGCACGTTCGCTGGCAACCTTGTATTCGACATCGCCGCAGATGGTTCCATCCGGCAGGCGGTTGATGCCGATGTCGATGACAATGGCGCCTGGCTTGATCCATTCGCCCTTGACCAGGCCGGGTTTGCCTGCGGCAGCGACTACGATGTCTGCACGCGCAACATTGGCTGCCAGATCCTTGGTGTGGCGATGACAGCAGGTTACCGTACAGCCAGCCAGCAGCAGTTCGAGCACCATGGGCCGCCCCACGTGGTTTGAAGCGCCAACCACAACGGCATCCATACCCAGAATTCGCAGGTTTTCTGCTTCCAGCATCTTGATCACGCCAAAAGGCGTGCATGAACGCAATGTGGGCTGGCGGACCGCCAGCCGGCCGATATTGTATGGGTGAAAGCCGTCAACATCCTTGGTGGCGCTGATCGCCTCGATGATGCGCTTTTCGTCGATCTGTTCAGGTAAAGGTGCCTGCACCAGAATGCCGTCCACTGTGTCGTCTGTATTCAGCTGATCTATCAGGGCGAATAGCTCGGTTTCAGAAGTGCTGGCCGGCAGATCATAGGAAAGCGAGCGTATGCCGACTTTTTCACAGGCCAGTCGCTTGTTGCGCACGTAAATCGCAGAAGCCGGGTCTGCGCCGACTAGAATCACTGCCAACGTAGGTGCGCGATAACCTTGCAAAATACGCGCATCTATCTCGGTTTTAAGGCGAGCGAGCATTTGTTCAGCGATACGCTTGCCGGAAATGATTTGTGCAGACATAAGATCGATGAATGAAAAAACCACTATTTTAGCAGGGTATGTCAATTAAACCGACTATATCGTCGATTGGATTTGACCTCGGGACTGGATTCGGATATATTTCACGCCCTCGGGGTGTAGCGTAGTCTGGTAGCGCGCCTGCTTTGGGAGCAGGATGTCGGGAGTTCGAATCTCTCCACCCCGACCAGGTTTATAGTAGTGTCTAGATTGCCCGACAATCTGCCCGTAGCTC
>JBEDHT010000077.1:0-2762 GCA_041174025.1 Pseudomonadota bacterium | reverse complement strand
GTTATCAAGCGCAAGGTCGATGAACAGACCTTCGAGCTGCACATGAAGAGCGATGCCATCTCCGACCGCAACGCCCAGCTCGATGCAATTTTCAACTTCAGTCCGGATGGCTTTGTCGCTTTTGCCGAAGATGGAAGCATCAAATTTGCCAACCCGGCTTTCCTGCGCATGACCGGGGTTCCGGATATCCGAGGCAAGGCGGTTGCATACCTTGATCAACATCTCAAGCTCGGAATTGCGGACAACAAGCCGTTCCAGAGCGTTGCGGATTTCTTCGGGCAACCCGAACAACCGCCTGCACTGCATATCCTGCAGCTGATCAAGCCGCGTAAATCCGTTTTGCAACTGACCGGCATTCACACGCATTCGCCAACCGTGCCACGCATTCTGTATGTGCGCGACATCACCCATGAATCCGAAGTGCAGCAGATGAAAAGCGATTTTCTTTCACATGCGGCGCATGAATTACGCACGCCGATGACAACCATCCTCGGCTATACCGAGCTGCTGATTGCGCGCGAATACGACCAGCCAGTACGGCAGGAGATGCTGGCAGCGATGCAGCGGCAAATCCGCCTGATCGTCAACATGATCAACGATCTGCTCGACCTGGCACGCATTGAGGCAAGGCGCGGCGAAGAGTTTGATCTGCAACCGCTGGATCTCAAGCATCTTCTGAAAGAGCTTGCTACTGAAGTGCCTTTCGAACAGACACGCTGGCCGGTCAAGCTGAGTTTGCCTCGCGAACGCATCATGATTGAAGGCGATGCCGCAAAAATCCGTCAGGCGGTGATGAATATCATCACCAATGCACAGAAATACTCGCCCGAGGGCGGTGAAATCCGGGTCAGACTTAGTGCCGTCACGGCCGGCATCCGGATCACCATTCAGGATCACGGCATCGGCATGACACCGGATCAATTGCAACATGTCGGCGAACGTTTCTGGCGCGCCGACGATTCCGGCAAAACACCGGGTACCGGGCTGGGTATTGCGATTGTCAGGGAAATTCTGCGCATCCACGGCGCCAGCCTGGAATTCAATTCGGTCTATCTGCAAGGCACCACCGTCACCATCACTTTCCCTGTTGCCTAGCAGGCGGGGACGATTACCCGGCGCAGTGTGTCACTTGCTGTTGTACTGCCTCGCTATTAGTTCTATCGTTTACAGAATTCATATCCAGCGTATTGGAAAGCCATGGATACCATTGCCATCGTATTACTCGCCATCATCGCCATTTTGTTGCTCTTTATCGTGCTGGCGAAGCGCGATGGTTATCTTGAATCCGGCATGCGCGGTTTGAAGCAAAAACATCACCATAAAAAAACCGTCGGCCGCATTCATGTCCAGCAGATCAATAAGGTTGATGCAGACATCGCTTTTTCATCGCTGGGTTTGATAAAACGCACACACGTCAGCGCCATTCTGGAAATTGCTGAAGAGTCTCAAGGCGATAGCACACGATTCATTCATGGCAGACTCGAATTCAGGTTTGTTGAGAACTTTGATGATGCCGCTTATGCAAATGCCGAGGATATAGGCACACTCAGCATAAGCAATGAGAATTTCAGCGGCCATCTGCTTTGCAGCAGGGGGTTTCATGAACTCCTGACTTCGCTTCAGGACACCAACTGCGGACTATCGATGGAATTCAGCACGCTGTTTTACCGGCTGTTTTTATTCAACAATGCAGCACGGACAAATCAGGCATCTGATCTCAAGATTACAGAACTTGACAGCGTAAAGATTGTGGATGCAATCGAGCTCAAGCCGCTCTTTAAATCAGCCGCCACAGCCAGCAATAGCAAGACTGGCCGTGCAGGAATGGCAGATCAAAAATCCAGCCGGGCTGATACTTCAAAACGCTAGTTTGATCCGAAAAGATTTGTTACCCGATTGATGGCCTGGATTGACGAAGCTGATGACCTGAAACTAGGCCGCCATTATCAAATCATCCGCCGAATGGTGAATCAGGTCCTTGAACAACAGGCAGCGCGCATTGGTATGGTTTCTTAATTTGATGAAACTCTCGATATTGCCGACAAATATCTCGACCAGCTCCGGATCGAAATGCCGCGCCCTACCGGCTTCAATCATGCCAATCACTTCTTCGTCTTCGAGTGCTTTTCGGTAGCAGCGATCCATGGTCAAGGCATCGAAATAATCCACCAGCGCCACCACACGGCCTTCGAGCGGAATATCGTGGCCTTTCAGACCGTTCGGATAGCCGCTGCCGTCAAAGCGTTCGTGATGCGTGAGCGCAATGCTCGCGGCAAGCTGAAACAAGGGCACACTGGAGAGCAGCATCTGATGGCCAATCTCGGCATGCCGGTTCATTTGCTGGCGCTCTTCAGGCGTTAACTGTCCCGGTTTTTTCAGGATATGGTCCGGAATGCCGATCTTGCCGACATCGTGCATCGGTGCGGCCAGACGCATCATGAAACCGAATTCCACCGTCTCGCCGCACAGCAGGCTGAGCTTTTCCGCCATCAATCCGAGCCGGACAATGTGTACCCCTGTGTCACCGTCCCGGAACTCTGCCGCTGCCGCCAGCTTGAGCAGCACTTCGTGGTGCGCGTGATTAAGGGCCTGCAGTGCCCGCTTTTTTTCTTCATAAAGCTGACGCAGATCCTCGGCAATTTTGAGCATCTGTCCAAGCGTGGATGCATCATTATCATCGGCGGACTTCAAAAGTCCTGCCTTATCGATCAGATCAGCACGCAAGTTCAGGGCCGCCCGGTTCCGGCCATGAAGGCCTCGAC
>JBEDHT010000076.1:0-3172 GCA_041174025.1 Pseudomonadota bacterium | reverse complement strand
GTAGCAGTAGAAATCGTCAGCGAAAAATCCGGCCAGGTCATCTTCAAGGCGAAGCTGAGCGGACAAGAAAAAATCGCCGTTTCCGGCACTGCCGCCATCAAGGGGCAGTGGCTGGGCGTGGGAGACGAATGATGCTGGCGCGCCTGATCCAGTTCGCCCTGACCCAGCGCCTGTTGATGCTGGTCGTTGTCGCCCTGCTGCTGGGCCTGGGCCTGATGTCGTTCCGCGCGTTGCCGATCGACGCCTTTCCGGATGTCTCGACGACTCAGGTAAAGATCATCATCAAGGCACCCGGCATGACGCCGGAAGAAGTCGAAAGCCGTATCACCGCGCCCATCGAAGTCGAGATGCTGGGTCTGCCGAAGCAGACCATGCTGCGCGCCGTCGCCAAGTATGCGCTCACTGACATCACCGTGGATTTTGCCGAAGGTACCGATATCTATTGGGCGCGGCAGCAGGTCGCCGAGCGCCTCAACGGGGTCTGGGACAAGCTGCCGGCGGATATTTCCGGCGGCATCGCACCGATGACGACGCCGCTGGGCGAAATGTTCATGTTCACCATCGAGAGCGATCAGCTCAGCCTACAGGAAAAACGCAGCCTGCTCGATTGGGTGATTCGCCCGCAGTTGCGCACCGTGGCCGGTGTGGCTGATGTCAACGCGCTGGGTGGGCTGGTGCGCAGTTTTGAAGTCATTCCGGACAACGCCCGCATGGTGGCGCGCGCGGTGACGCTGGATGATTTGCAGCAGGCGCTCAGGCAGAACAACAGCAACGACGGCGCCGGCAGGCTGGAAGACGGCGAAGAAGCGCTGCTGGTAAGATCGGAAGGCCGCTTTCTGACACTGGAAGATGTCGGTAATACCGTGGTTCGCAGCGATCAGGGCATGCCACTCAGAATCATGGACGTCGCCGACGTGCGGATTGGCGCGCTGACGCGATATGGTGCCGTCACCAGCAACGGTGAGCAGGAAGCCGTACAGGGGCTGGTACTGGGTTTGCGCGGCGCCAACGCGCAGCAACTGGTCAAGGGCGTCAAGCTGAAGCTGGCTGAAATGGCGCCGACCTTGCCCGAAGGCGTCAGCATCAACGTTTTCTATGACCGCAGCAGCCTGGTCGAACGTGCCGTCAATACCGTCTCCAAGGCTCTGCTGGAAGCCATTGTGCTGGTGCTGATCCTGCTCGTGCTGTTTCTCGGCAATCTGCGTGCCGCGCTCACCGTCGCCCTGGTGCTGCCGCTGGCGGCACTGGTGACTTTCATCCTGATGCGGCAGTTCGGCATCTCGGCCAACCTAATGAGTCTGGGCGGGCTCGCCATTGCCATCGGCATGCTGGTCGATGCGGCCGTGGTGGTAGTGGAAAATATCGTTTCGCATCTGGCCGATGAGCACCGCGCGCAAAAACTGCCGCGCCTGCACCTGATCTATCGCGCCGTCAAAGAAGTCAGCCTGCCGATGACCGCCGGCATTCTCATCATCATCATCGTGTTCCTGCCCTTGCTCACCCTGCAGGGTCTCGAAGGCAAGCTGTTCTCGCCGGTAGCGCTGACCATCGTTTTCGCGCTGGGCGGGTCATTGCTGCTGTCGCTGACGGTGATTCCGGTGATTGCTTCCTTCCTGCTCAAAGAAGTCAGCCATGAAGAACCCTGGCTGGTGCAGAAGGCGCAGGCTATCTATCAGCCTGCCTTGCTATGGGCTTTGAAGCACGGCCGTCAGGTAGCGCTCGGCGCGCTGGCAGCGCTGCTGTTGACCGCTATCGTTTACACCCAGATCGGCAAGACTTTCATGCCAGCGATGGATGAAGGCGACATCATCATCGGCGTCGAGAAGCTGCCGTCGGTGAACCTGCAACAAAGCGTGGAAACCGACCTCATGATTCAGCGCGCCATCATGGCGGAGGTACCGGAAGTGGCCGGCGTTTATTCGCGCGTCGGCTCCGACGAACTGGGGCTGGATCCGATGGGGCTCAACCAGACCGACAACTTTCTGGTACTGAAGCCGCAAAGTGAATGGCGCGTAAACACCAAGGAAGGCCTGATCGACCACCTGCGCGAGGTGATGGCTGAGATACCCGGCATCGCCTTCAGCTTCACGCAGCCGATCGACATGCGCGTAAACGAAATGATTCTGGGCGTGCGCGGCGATCTCGCCATCAAGATCTTCGGCACCGACCTCGATGTGCTCAACCAGAAAGCGGAGGAGATCATGACCGTGCTGCACGGAATCAAGGGTAGCGAGGATGTCTATACCGCGCAGAACAGCGGCGTGCAGTACCTGAAAATCGAAATCGACCGCATGGCCGCGGGACGGCTTGGCTTCACCATCGCCGAAATCGAATCCATGCTGCGCATGCAGCTCGAAGGCCGCATGCTCGATATTGTGCAGGAAGGCCAGCGCCGCACGCCGCTGATTCTGCGCGGCGACGAAAGCCTGCGTACCTCGCCGGCAGAGTTCGCCAACCTGCTGCTCACCTTGCCGGACGGAGCCAGCGTGCCGCTGTCCACCGTTGCGAAACTGGTGCGCGTCGAAGGCCCGGTGAAAATCGACCGCGAACGCGGCGCACGCATGGTGGTGGTGACGGCCAATGTGCGCGACCGCGATCTGGTCGGTTACGTGGAGGAAGCGAAAGCCGCCATCGGCAAACAGGTGCAGCTGCCGGAAGCCTATGCCATTCAGTGGGGCGGGCAGTTCGAGAACCAGCAACGCGCCGCTGCCAGATTGGGGCTGGTGGTGCCGGTGGCGCTGGGGCTGATATTCCTGCTGCTGTTCGCTACTTTCGGTTCGGCCAGACAGTCGGTACTGATTCTTTCCAACATCCCGTTCGCGATGATAGGCGGCGTATTTGCCTTATGGTTGTCGGGCGAATACCTGTCGGTGCCTGCATCGGTCGGTTTCATCGCCTTGCTCGGTATTGCCGTGCTCAACGGCGTGGTGATGGTGACCTATTTCAACCAACTGGCTGCCACCGGCATGGCGCTGGCGGAAGTGGTGGTTGAAGGCGCCAGACGCCGTTTGCGGCCGGTGCTGATGACCGCCTTCATCGCCGCGTTCGGTCTGGTGCCGCTGGTCTTCGCCACCGGCCCCGGCTCGGAGATTCAGCGCCCGCTGGCAATTGTCGTCATCGGCGGACTGGTGAGCTCAACCCTGCTGACCCTGATCCTGCTGCCGATTCTTTA
>JBEDHT010000075.1:0-8665 GCA_041174025.1 Pseudomonadota bacterium | reverse complement strand
ACCCAGGCGTTTGCCAGCATGGGCATTTACGTGTTCAACGCTTCTTTCCTCTACGAACAGCTGATTCGCGATGCCGATGACCCCGGTTCCACGCATGATTTCGGCCATGACATCATTCCATACCTGATCAGCAAATACCGCGTTTTCGCGCACCGCTTTACCGACAGTTGCGTCGGCGCAGCCAACGGCAATTACTACTGGCGCGATGTTGGTACGGTAGATGCTTATTGGGAAGCGAACATGGAACTGACCAAGGTGACGCCCGAGCTGAATCTTTACGATCACAGCTGGCCGATATGGACCCATCAGGAGCAGTTGCCGCCGTGCAAATTCGTCTTCAACGACGAGGGGCGTTGCGGCGGCGCGACCGACTCGCTGGTTTCCGGCGGCTGTCTGATCAGCGGAACCATGGTCAACAGCTCGGTGCTGTTCTCCGATGTGCGTGTGCACAGCTACAGCCGGATTGAAGGCGCGGTGCTGTTGCCCAAGGTCGAGGTCGGCCGCAATGTGGTGCTGAAGAACGTGGTCGTCGACAAGGGCGCGCGCATTCCGGAAGGCATGCAGATCGGCGTCAACCCGGAGGAAGACCGCAAGCGCTTCCATGTATCGCCCAAGGGCGTCACGCTGGTCACGCCGAAAATGCTGGGCCAAGGGTTGCATCACGCCCGCTAGATTCGTGTAGCCCGGCATTTTTCTGCCGGGCGCCATGCGCCGAAACAGTGCATCGGCACTATTCAAGTGTCTGCGCAAATCAAGCGTCATGCAAATCAAGCGTCATGCAAGTCTAGCCCCAACGCAAGTCAAGCGTCTGCGCAAGCGCGCTTGTGGCGCATCAAACCGTTTTTCTGAATGAAGGTTTTTTTAATGTCTGCGTCACCCAAGTTATATCTCAATCTTTACTGGCACATGCATCAGCCGGATTACCGCGACACCATTACCGGTGAGTATGTGCTGCCCTGGAGTTACCTGCACGCCATCAAGGATTACACCGACATGGCCTGGCATCTCGAAAGCAATCCGGCCGCGCGGGTGACGTTCAACTTCGTGCCTGTCCTGCTCGACCAGCTCGAAGACTATGCCGAGCAGTTCAAAAGCGGCCAGATTCGCGACCCCTTACTCGCTTCGCTGGCCGACCGCGATCTCAACAATCTTTCGCGCGAGCGCTGCGAGCTGATCATCGGCAGCTGCTTCAAGAGCCATCATGAAAAGATGATGACGCCGTTCGCACATTACCAGCGCCTGTTCAATATCTATAAAACGCTGGAATCGGAGAGCCCGAAACCGTTCAATTACCTCTCGGCCCAATACAAGGCCGATCTGCTGGTCTGGTATCACCTGGCGTGGACCGGCGAGAGCATCCGGCGCGAGAACAAGCTGGTGCAGCGTCTGATGGAGAAGGGCAATCAGTTCACGCTGGATGAAAGGCTGGCCCTGTTTGCGCTGATCGGTGAATTGATCAGCGGCCTCATCCCGCGTTACAAGAAGCTGCAGAAACGCGGTCAGATCGAGATTTCATCGACGCCGCACTATCATCCCATCCTGCCCCTGCTGCTCGATTTCCGTTCCACGCGCGACGCCATGCCTTATGCGCCGTTGCCGCACAATAACCAGTATCCGGGCGGTCGAATCCGTGCCGAGGCGCACATCAAGCAGGCCCAGGCCTCGCATGCGCGCCGCTTCGGCAAACCGTCGAACGGCATGTGGCCGGCAGAAGGCGGGGTTTCGCATGCGGCACTGTCGCTGATGGCGGAACACGGCGTGCAATGGGCGGCGACCGGCGAAGGCGTGCTCGCCAACAGCCTCTACAAATCGTTCCAGACCTCCGATCTGCCGCCGCGCCACGATTATCTTTACAAGCCTTACCGGGTGACGGACGGCAGCCGCGAGATCACCTGTTTCTTTCGCGACGATCTGCTGTCGGACAAGATCGGTTTTGAGTACGCCAAAATGCACTCCAACGATGCGGTGCGCGACTTCATCAGCACGCTGGAGCACATTCACAGCACCACACCGGCAGGCGAGCACCGGGTGGTGAGCGTGATTCTCGATGGCGAGAACGCCTGGGAATACTATCCCTACAACGGCTATTACTTCCTCAGTGAACTTTATCAGGCGCTTTCCGCTCATCCCGATATCGAGATGACCACCTTCAGCGACGTGTTGAAAAAATGCGAAGAAAAAGTCGTACAAGTCGCTGATCTGCCTGCGGTTGCCGCCGGTAGCTGGGTTTATGGCAGCTTCAGCACCTGGATCGGCTCGACCGAGAAAAATTTCGGCTGGGATCTGCTCTGCGAGGTCAAGAAAGTCTATGACCGCGTAATGCACAGCCACATACTTTCCGCTGAAGAGCAGGCGGCCTGCGAGCGCCAGCTGGCGATTTGCGAGGGGTCGGACTGGTTCTGGTGGTTTGGCGACTACAACTCGGCGATGAGTGTGGACAGCTTCGACCGGCTCTACCGGCGCAATCTCGGCAATCTCTATCATTTGCTCAAGCAACCGGTGCCTGCCGTGCTCAACAAGCCGATCAGCGTCGGCGGCGGCGAGCCGGCTGCCGGCGGTACCATGCGGCGCGGGCAGGAGGCTTGAATGAATTCTTTATCAACACCCTGCGGGGAGCAGAAACGTGGCTAAAACAGTCGCATTGTTGCTGGGCGTGCATGCACACCAGCCGGTAGGTAATTTCGAATCCGTCCTCGATGACGCCCATGTCCGTTGCTACGGGCCGTTCCTGCGGGTGCTGCATCAATATCCGGATTTCAGGTTTGCGATACATATCAGCGGCTGGCTGCTGGAGTACATGCTGAAAAAATATCCGGAAGACATGGCCTTGCTGAAGGACATGGTGGCGCGCGAGCAGGCGGAACTGTTCGGCGCCGGTTTCACCGAGCCGGTGCTTGCGGCAATTCCGTCGCGCGACCGCGTCGGCCAGATTACCCGGCTTTCTGCCTGCCTGAAGAACACACTGGGCGAAGTGCCGCACGGCGCCTGGCTTACCGAGCGGGTGTGGGAATCGACGGTAGTGCCTGCGCTGGCGGATGCCGGTATCCGTTATGTGACGGTCGACGATTACCATTTCATGTGCACCGGCAAGGACAAGGCAGCGCTCGGCGGTTATTACTCGACCGAGGAAGACGGCCGCCAGATCGATCTCTTCCCCATTTCCGAAGCCTTGCGTTACCGCCTGCCGTTCTCGCCGGCAGAGGAAGTGGTCAGTTATCTGGAAAGCCTGGCGGACGAGAGTAAGCAGGCGGCTGCAATTTATTTCGACGATATCGAGAAATTCGGCATCTGGCCGGAAACCTATGAATGGGTCTACGAGCGCGGCTGGCTGCGCAATTTCATCGAAGGCGTGCTGAATTCCGACATCATCAAGCCGATGCGCTACAGCGATTATCACGCCATGGCGAAGACGCGCGGCGTCGTCTATCTGCCGACTGCGTCCTATATCGAAATGAACGAGTGGACACTGCCGGTACCGGCCGCGCACCACTATGACGATCTGGTGCAACAGGAGAAATACAACAACCGTTATGAAGTGACCAAGCCTTATGTCCGCGGCGGCATCTGGCGCAATTTTTTCATGCGCTATCCGGAATCGAACTGGATGCACAAGCGCATGCTGGCGCTCTCCAGGCGCTTCCACGCCTTGCCGGACAACAAGAAAACGCCGGAAATGCTGGATGCGCTTTACGAATGCCAGGCCAACGATGCCTATTGGCACGGGCTCTTTGGCGGGCTCTATCTGCCGCACCTGCGGCGTGCCATTTTCAATGCGATGCTGGCGCTGGAAACCATGCTGGACAAGGTCTCGGAGCGTCCGATGAAAGTGCTGACCGATCTGGATATGGACGGCTGCGACGAAGCTTTCCTGCAGAACGGCAAGTTGCAGGCGGTTGCCAGGCTGGACGGCACGGCTTCCATCTGCGAATTCGATGCCTATGAGTTGCGCCACAATTTCGGCGATACGCTGACCCGGCAGGCCGAACATTATCATCGCAAGGTGCACGCCCAGCCCGAACACCACGAACAGGGCAGCGGCATCAGTAATCCGCACGAGCGCATGGGTTCCAAGCATGACATTACCGAAGCCGATCTGGCCGTTGATGCGCGCCGCAAGACCTTGTTCCTCGATTCCTGGAAGGATGAAGCGATAGGCGAGGAGGCGATGGTCTACCGGCGCCCGACAGCCAGCAAGACTTCGCTGGATTTCTGCGCCAGTTACAAGGGCGCCAAGATCAGCAAGAAGATCGCGCTGGACAAGCATGCGCTGGTGGTCAAATACAACTTCAGCAAACTGCCCAAGGGCGTGTTCAAGGTTGAGATCAATCTGGCGATGCCGAGCTGCGACGGGCCGGCGGGCCGTTTCCGTATCGGCGAGAACATTCCCTGCGGTTTCGGTCAGCCGTTGAGTTTCGCCGGCCTCAAGGAAATTTCTCTGGAAGACGAAGTGCTCGGCGGCGTCGTGCATTTGCAGACCAATCTCGCCTGCGCGTTCTACAGTCATCCGCATTTCAGCGTATCGCAATCCGAGGCCGGATTTGAAAAGATCATGCAGGCGGTGACCATCAGCCTGGAATGGCCATCCGACGCCTTGAGCGAAGAGCTTGAGATTCGCTTGCATGCATTCGAAATCCATCCGCTCTAGGCTATTTCGATGAGCCTTTGCATTGGCGTGGATGTCGGCGGCACCAACCTGCGCGTTGGTGTGGTCGATGGTCTGGAAGTGATCGACGAGCTGCGTTTTGCCGCCGACTTTTCAACCATCTGCCGAACGCATGCTGCCGACGAGGCCTGGCAGCAGATTCTGGCGGTGACAGCGGAGGCGCTGGACAAAGTATTGCAACGTCATCCCGACGTCACTTCCATCGGTATCGGTTTCCCCGGTTTTATCGATCCGCAACGCGGCACGGTCGCCCAGTCGCCCAATCTGCCCGGCCTCTGCGACGCCGATCTGGCAGGCGGTCTGGCACGCCTGCTGCAACGGCCGGTGGTGGTCGAGAACGATGCGCTGGCGGCCGCTTACGGTGAATACAAGCTGCATGCGGACGACATTTCCGATCTGGTCTATCTCGGCCTCGGTACCGGCGTTGGCGGCGGCCTGATCATCAATCATCAACCTTTTGCCGGCCAGAATGGCTATGCGATGGAGGCCGGTCATATCATCGTCGAGGCGGACGGCAGGCTCTGCGGTTGCGGCAATCGCGGCTGTATGGAGCAATACGCTTCGGCCAGCGGGGTGAGCCTGAGCTATCAGTCCTTGACCGGCAAGCAGTTGGACGCAGCCTCGATCGCGCACGCTGCGGCGCAGGGCGACGGCGATGCGATGCGTGCTTTCGAACTGGCCGCCGTGTCGCTGGCGCAGGCGCTGGCCCATATTCTCAAGGTGGTGGATGTGCGCACGGTGGTAATCGGCGGCGGCATGAGCCATGCCTGGCCGCTGATGCAGGCGGCTTTCATTCAGCGTCTCGATCGCGATCTGATTCCGGTATTGCGCGGCAGGATCGAGGTCAGTGTTTCCACCAGCGGCGACCACGCCGGCATCATCGGCGCAGCCTTGCTCTCTCTCCGCTAGCAGGGTGTTCTCCGGGAGAAGTATTGCTGATAGCGCTTGCGCGCAGCTTCAGTACTTTTTCTCTCAGGCAGTTTTCGCGCCAGCCTGCTCAGGCCGGACAGCAATCACTTGGCAGGCCACCGCGCTGATGTAGGGCAGTGATTGCAGGCTCAGCATCGCCACCCAGAGACGGGCATCCAGATTTTCCAGACCGCGTGTCATCAGCATTGCGCCGGCAGCCAGAATCAGTGCGATCAACAGCAGCAATTCTTCCCGTACTGGCTCGATCATGGCCATCTTGCCGGCAACCAGGCCCTTGCCCTTGGCAGTGGGTTTGAAGATGCCGTCTTTCTTCACCAAGCCGAGAACGATACCCTGGGCGATGGCGTGCGACAGCCCGAGACTGGCGAGCGATGCGCCGAAAATATCCTTCCAGCTGCAATCCATGGTCCTGCGATAAAGTATCGGCCCCATTGCGGCCTTGATCACGAGGAAACACAGGATGGGCATCAGCATGATGCTCATCGGCAGGCTGAAGGCTTTAGGCAATGCCAGCATGGCGATGGTCCAGCCGATGGAACCGAGCGTGAAGAACAGTTGCAGCGCATCGCCAAGCCAGCCGAACCAGCCGGTGAGAAAGTGGTAGCGCTGGCCGGCGTTGAGGCTGGATTTGCCCAGCAGCTTGGGCAGATGGTGTTTGAGAATCTGCATGGCGCCGAACGCCCAGCGGAACCGCTGAGACTTCAAGGCCTTGTAGTTCGAGGGTGTCAGGCCGCGGCCGAAGGTCTCGTCGACGTAGCGCAACTCGTAGCCTTCTTCCAGCAGGCGCAGCCCCAGCTCGGTGTCTTCGCAGATGCACCATTCGGACCAGCCGCCGACATCTTCCAGCGATTGCCTGCGCACCAGCGTCATGGTGCCGTGCTGGATCAGCGCATTGCGTTCGTGGCGATGATGCATGCCGGTGCGGAAAAAGCCTTCAAATTCCCAGTTGCACATGCGGCGGAAGAAATTGTGCTCCCAATCGCGGTGCGCCTGCGGTGCCTGCACCACGGCGACCTGATGCTCGGCGAAATGCGGGATCAGCACCGCCAGCCAGTCCGGCGTTACGACATAATCGGCATCGACCACGCCGATGACCTCTGCGCGCGGATCAGTCTGTTGTAAGGCGAAATTGAGCGCACCGGCCTTGAACCCCGGCCATTTGGGCAGGTGGAAAAAGCGGAAATTGGCCGGCAGGCTGGCCATGTACGCTTCCACCGGCTTCCAGAGCGCTTCGTCCCTGGTGTTGTTGTCAACGACGATGACCTCGAAATTGCTGTATTCCAGCTTCGCCAGGCTTTCGATCGTGGCGATGACCATCTGCGGCGGTTCGTTGTAACAGGCCAGATGCACGGAAACGAATTTCTCGCGCTCCGGCGGCAGCGGCTGCGCGCGTTTGTAAAAGCGCCGCCAGCCGCCCTTGAACATCACCTCGCTGAACTCAACGCCGTAAATCATCAGCACGGCCGATGTCATCAGCATGGCAACGATGAGCCCCAGCAGGATAACGAAATCGCGCAGCGTGTAGTAATAATCGCCGGGCAGGTTCCAGGCGATCACCAGCGTGGTGACGCAGGCCTGCATCAGCACTGCCATTGAAATGCGGCCACCCGCGCGCCAGTGACGGAAACGCCAGGCGATGAAGACGACCGGGATGAAAGCGAGCAGGGTGGACCATGCGGCCTTGCTGATCCAGCGGCTGTCTCTCGGCACGGCACCGGCCAGCGAATATTTCGGCTTGCGGTCGACGTCGAACATGCCCCAGTAAGGGCCCGCCCAGCCTTCGATATTGACCTTCCACGGCTGGTCGATGGCTTCCATCAGATAGTAGTCGTAATCCTGATAGGCGGTTTTGGCGAGAAATTCGCGCACGAACCGGGCCTGGTTGACCTGCGATGCGACCGAAGCGCCGATCGCCGGCCCGCGGCTGGGCCAGCCGATTTCCGTGATGACGATTTTTTTGCGCGGATAGGCCGCCATCAGTTCCTTGTAACGCTCGATGGCATAATCGACGGCCGCTTCGACCGGCACGCCTTCATGGTAGGGCAGCAGATGTACGGCAATGAAATCCACATGCTTGACCAGCCCCGGATTTTTCAGCCAGACGTGCCAGGGTTCAGCCGTGGAGACCGGCAGTCTGGTCTGTGCCTTGACCTGGTCGATGTAGATCAGGAGTTCCGGCACCGAAACGTCGTTGCGCAACAGCGCTTCGTTGCCGATGATGAGCCGTTCGATATTCGGTTGAAGCGCTACCTGCGCCAGCAAGGTTTCGATTTCGCGCTGGCTGTCTTCGGCAACCGGGCTGATCCACGCGCCCGCCGTGACCTTGAGGCCGTTCGCCTCGGCCAGTGCGACGACTTCAGGGGTCTCGGTCGCGCCGTAGGTTCTGATGCGCTTGGTATAGGGCTTCAGCATCTGCAGATCCGCAAGCAGTTGCTCCCGGCTCGGATAAGTCTTTTCCAGCGGGCTTTGATCCTGCTGGAAACCGCTGTATGCGAAGCCCTGCACCATGGGCGGCGCGTCTGTCAACGGCAGCGCGCGATTGATGACGAACCAGAGACTGAAGTGTGCGGCGGCAATCGCCAGCGCAAACAGCAGCGGCATGGCGTAGCGTTTGGTCAAGTTGATCATGCCGCTTCACCGTGGCGGGAATGGTTCCTGTTCTGGCGGCCGGCAAAGGCGAGCAGCAAGGTCAGCGCGAGCCAGGTCCATGCATCGTGGTTGTGCGGTTCGAACCAGATGATACCGAGCGTCACCATGAAAGCGGCCAGCATGACGTTTGCGTGGTGCCGCGATAGCCCGCTGACACCGGCTGCGCCCGGTACCAGGCCGAAAACGGCGGCAGGCAGAATGAACAGGCTGACCGGAAAATCGCGGTAGCGGCCGTCAACCAGCAACAACAGGCTGGCGATCAGCGCCGCTATCGCCAGCAGCCAGAGGCTGATCCGGATACACCGGCGTGCAGTCTGGCTGGATTTCAGCCTGTAGGCGGGCAGCGCCAGCAAACCGAGCCAACCGGCGGCAGCGAGGCCGCCGAGTGCCAGCCACTCCTGCAGATCGCGGCAGGCTGCAGAC
>JBEDHT010000074.1:0-2872 GCA_041174025.1 Pseudomonadota bacterium | reverse complement strand
ACTTGTATCTTGAGCGTCACCTTTCTGCAGACCCATTCAGCCTAAGCCAAACAGCCCATCAGGTGACCCCTCATCTACAAGCACTCACACTTATCGATTGTTCAGGTTTTTAAAGAGCGGTTGCCTCGTTTTACCCCGGCAATCGGGCTTTACTGCTTACTTTCAACGCTTTTTGCATTGCTGCATTTGCGTTGAGAGGTGCGCATTATACAGCGCGTTTTTACTTCGTCAACAACAATTTTTACTGCTTTTAAATTACCGTTGTACAAGTCATGCATACAGTAATTTATTGGTTGCACTACTTCGGGTACCGCAAAAATCTAAAGTGCTAAAGCACTTTGATTTATTGGTTGCACCACGCGGGTACCGCAAAATTCTAAACACTGCGTGTTTTGAATTATTGGTTGCGGGGACAGGATTTGAACCTGTGACCTTCGGGTTATGAGCCCGACGAGCTGCCAGACTGCTCCACCCCGCGTCCGATTCGACAATGATGCCGTCGAGAGGTGAAACTATAGCAAAATGGCCGCTCGCATGTCAACGACATTCGGCCCATTTTTAGAGACTCGAAGCCAACTCATTGATAATGGTCAGCAAACATTTCCCTGACCGCCTGCAGATCTTCCGCCGTATCAACGCCTGATGCCGGGGGGTGAGTGGTAATGGCGAGACTGATTTTATAGCCATGCCATAGCGCACGAAGCTGCTCGAGTGACTCGTATTGCTCGATTGGCGAAGGTTGCAGATTGGCATATGCCTTGAGAAAAGCGCAACGATAGGCATAAATTCCGATATGTCGGTATACCTGCATGGCTGCCGGTAGCTCGCGGTTGGCGGCAAACGTATCGCGCGGATAGGGAATCGGCGCCCGGCTGAAGTAAAGCGCATAACCCTGCTTGTCGATAACGACCTTGACGATATTCGGGTTCAGCATGGAGGCATTGTCATGAATGGCATGGCAGGCTGTCGCAATCGCCGCGTCCGCATGCCGGGCCAGATTCGTCGCTACTTCCTCAATCAACGCTGGCGCGATCAGCGGTTCGTCGCCCTGCACATTGACGACGATATCGTCATCTGCCCAAGCCTTTTTCTGCGCCACTTCTGCAATTCTGTCAGTTCCAGAGGCATGATCCTGCCGGGTCATGACAACCTCATGACCGTGTGATTTCACTGCATCGAAAATACGTATGTCGTCAGTAGCGATGACGACTTCAGCGCCAGTAGCGGCGGCTTGCTCAGCCACTCTCACGACCATCGGCTTGCCGGCAATATCAAGCAGAGGCTTGCCCGGCAGGCGGACGCTGGCATAACGTGCGGGGATCACGATCTTGAAACTCACGCTAGACCTCTTCGCTATCGGGCAACTTTCTGGCTTCGTCTTCCAGCATGACCGGGATGTCATCCTTGACCGGATAGGCCAGACGACAAGGCTTGCATATCAACTCGCCTTGCGGCTTTTTATAGACCAAGGGGCCTTTACAGACAGGACAGACCAGTATCTGAATCAGTTTGTTATCCATTTGATTTCCTCAGCTTTTGAATGATGTAATCGGCCAGCGCATGATCCACAACGGCATCGACCGGCAGATACCACCAATCAGGCCCTGCAAACGCAGAGCATTTTACGGCATCTTTTTCAGTCATCAGCAACACATTATCGCCGGCAAATGCAAAATCGGAGGGGCCGAAGGCGTAATGATCAGCGAACGCATGTGCTTCGATAATCAACCCCATCTCTCTCAGTTGCTTGAAAAAGCGCTGCGGATTACCGATCCCCGCAACTGCAAAGAGGCGACGCCCGCGCAAGGTTTCAGCTCCGATGGTTTTTTGCGGGGATCGCAGATTGCGAAAGAGGTTCGCCTGCAAACGCATGCCGAACCCGATGCCATCGCTCTGCTTGCCATTGTATATGACCGCATCAACCTTGCTCAGTCTTGATACAGGCTCACGTAACGGGCCGGCCGGCAACAGCCGGCCATTACCAAAGCCCCGATCTGCGTCGATGACAGCCAGCTCGATATCCCGCTGCAGCCGATAGTGCTGCAAGCCATCGTCACTGATAATCAGATCGCATTGCGGAGCCGCCTGCATCAGCGCCTGCGCGGCTGCCGTGCGGTCTGCGCCTATCCATACCGGGCAGCCGGTCCGGCGCGCCAGCAACAAGGGCTCATCCCCGGCTGACTGTGCAGTGCTGTCAGCCTCCACTGCCACAGGGGCGCGGTTGCTGCCGCCATAACCGCGGCTGATGATTCCCGGGGAAAAACCGGCCTGCTTCAGTTGGTCTACGAGCCAGATAACCAGCGGCGTTTTGCCGGTTCCACCGACGCTGATATTGCCGACGACGATCACCGGCACCGGCAACCGCAAGCTTCTGGCCAAGCCAAGAAAATAGAACAGCCTGCGACCGCCAGATAGCAGGCGAAACACCCAGGATAGCGGGATCAGGACAAGATGCCAAAGACCGGTACCTTGCCACTGTTGCTGCAGCCATATTGAAAAACGGTTTCGCATCAGCCTGTCCGCTCAGTGAAATTGTTTTTGATAGAGCTTGGCGTAACTGCCATTTTGTCGCATCAATGCCTGATGAGTGCCGCTCTCGATAATTTCACCCTGCTCCATCACCAGGATACGGTCGGCGTTCTCTATTGTGGACAGGCGGTGTGCGATGACAATGGTCGTGCGGTTGCGCATCAACGCGTCCAGCGCTGCCTGTACATGCTGCTCGGAATCCGTATCCAGCGCTGAAGTCGCTTCATCAAGTAGCAGAATCGGCGCATCTTTCAAAATCGCACGCGCTATCGCCAGCCTTTGACGCTGCCCGCCGGAGAGGCGTACACCTCGGTCACCGATTTCACTCTGTAATCCGCCCGGC
>JBEDHT010000073.1:0-3292 GCA_041174025.1 Pseudomonadota bacterium | reverse complement strand
CGGAAGAAGCCTATCGCAAATCCGTGACCCTGGATGCGACCAATACTGACTCCTTGTTCAGAATCGGGGTGCTGGCATCGGAAAAAGGCGATACCGCAGAAATGCATGCGATCAACATTGCCCTCAAAAGCATCGATCAGACCATCGCCGATGAATTCAGCAAATCGGTCGGCTGCCCGACAACTTGTTGATTTTCTGTAGCTTGCCAGTTACGCAGGGTTGAATTTATGAGTAAAATTCTACTTTTATCAGTATCTTCAACCTCACTCAAGGATTTCGATCTTGCCGCAACCAGAATCGGTGCTTTCACAGCGCGTTCAAACCATCAAGGAATCGCCAACACTTGCCGTTACGGCACGGGCTGCCAAACTCAAGGCTGAGGGCCGCGACATCATCGGCCTCGGTGCCGGCGAGCCGGATTTCGACACACCCCAGCACATCAAGGATGCTGCCAAAAAAGCTATCGACAGCGGCTTCACCAAATACACGCCGGTAGCCGGCATTGCCGGCCTGAAAAAGGCCGTAGTCGCCAAATTCAAACGCGACAACGATTTTGATTACACCGAAAAGGAAGTGATTGTCGGCGTCGGCGGCAAGCAATGTATTTTCAATCTCGCGCTGGCCGTACTGAACCCCGGCGATGAAGTCATCGTACCAGCGCCTTACTGGGTGTCCTATGCTGATATCGCCATGGTCGCAGGCGCAAAACCTGTGATTATCGAATGCGGTATCGAGCAGGAATTCAAGCTGCTGCCCGCACAACTTGAAGCTGCGATCACGCCAAAAACCAAGCTGTTCATGATCAATTCGCCTTCCAACCCGACAGGTTCGGTTTACACGCTGGCGGAGCTGAAAGCGCTGGGCGAGGTACTGAAGCGCCATCCGCACGTGCTGGTGGCGACCGATGACATGTACGAACATGTCAATCTCACCGGCGACAAGTTCTACAACATCCTCAACGCGACGCCCGAACTGAAAGACCGCTGCATCGTTCTCAACGGCGTCTCCAAAGCCTACTCGATGACCGGCTGGCGTATCGGCTATGCGGCAGGCCCGGCTTACATCATCAAGGCGATGGAAATCCTGCAATCCCAATCGACCTCCAACCCTACCTCGATCTCGCAGGTGGCTGCGCAAGCTGCGCTGGATGGCCCGCAGGAATGCATCACGCCAATGGTGGAAGCGTTTATCGAACGTCATGAATACGTCGTCAACCGCTTCAACCAGATGCCCGGCCTCAAGTGCATCAAGGCGGGCGGCGCGTTCTACGCTTTCCCCGATGCGCGCGTTGCCATCGCCAACCTGCACAAGGCCGGCAAGATCAGCGAAGCCAGCGATATGGCATTGTCGGAATACCTGCTCGAACAGGTCGGCGTTGCCGTCGTCCCGGGCTCGGCTTTCGGCGCGGAAGGCTATTTCCGCATCTCCTTCGCCACCTCGATGGACAATCTCAAGGAAGCGCTGAACCGTATCGAAAAAGCACTCTCGTAAGCGTTCGGCAAAGTTTTATCCAAACCCCGGTTTGCCTCTTTTCATCAGGCCTGCCGGGGTTTATGCTTGGATCATGTCTTCCTGAAGCGGCTATGACAGCGCTTCGTTTAAACGGGGAGTGAATCATGAACCAGCGATCTTCTCTCAAAGGCATTCTGTTCGATCTTGATGGCGTGCTCTATATCGGTAGCCAGGCCATCGACGGCGCCGTCGAAGCCGTCAACAAAATACGCAACAGCCCGCTCGAGTGCCGTTTCGTCACCAATACCAGCACGCTTTCGATCAACTCCCTCACCAGCAAGCTCCATGCGCTCGGTTTTGACATTCCCGGCCGGGAAATCATCAGCGCACCGCAAGCCGCCCTGCACTATCTGCAAAGGCAGGAAAATCCTGTGTGCCGCCTGTTGCTGGCTGATGATGTGAAAAAGGATTTTGCCGGATTCGAGCAGTCGGATACGGAAGCGCAATTCATCGTCGTCGGCGATATCGGCAATGCGTGGTCCTATGCCATGCTGAACGAGGTATTCAATTGCCTGATGGCCGGCGCAAAACTGATCGCCATCCACAAAAACCGCTTCTGGCAGACCGAACACGGCCTGCAGATGGATATCGGCGGCTTCGTTCACGGGCTGGAATATGCGAGCGGCACAAAAGCCATGATCATCGGCAAACCATCCGCGGATTTCTTCAATATCGCGCTGGATGACATGCAGTTGGCCGACGGCGAGGTCGCGATGATCGGTGACGACATTGATTCCGACATCGGCGGCGCACAGCAGGCCGGACTCAGCGGCATACTGGTGCGTACCGGCAAATACCGGCAAAGCTACGCTGATGCCTCAGCCATTAAGCCGGATGCACTGATCGATTCCATCCGCGATCTGCCGCGGCTATTGGGCCTGTAACGCGCCGGGCGCAGCAGCTTAATCACCGCCGCCGAACAACCCTTTGACTTTTTCGGCGGCCTGCACGCCAAGGCTGGTACCCACACCCGGCCCGAGAATCGCCGTGCCAGCAGCAGCACCGGCCAGGGCCGCCTTGGTCGGGAACACCATCGGCTTTTCCGTGCTGCCGGAGACCTGTAGCGGCACCGCGGCCAGTGTTGCGCCTTTCCTGATCTCAACCTTGACGACACCATCCAGCGTCTTGTCTGCTTTGATTTTGACATCTCCGCTCGCCTTCAGAAGACCGGAAACCACCAGCAGATTACGCAAGTGATATTGCTTGCCAGACACATTCAGCAAACCAGAAAGCGTATCGAACTGCGTCTGCCCGCCGCTGGTGCCTTTGGTCACCAGCAAGGTCGCCGCCTTCGCCAGATCAACCCCATCCAGCACGCCATCCTGTACATTGAATTTGAAATTCGCCTGCAAGTGATCCAGCAAGCTGCCTGCCGTCTTTGCGGCTGCCTTGTAGCTGCCATCCGCAGCCAGCTTGCCGCTTAATTGGGTAGATTTACTGACCAGGGCGACCGGCTTGCTCAACTCCACCCCTTCTGCAAGCAACTTGCCGTTCAACTGCCAGTTATTCTGCCAATCCAGCACCGCATCAGCGTGCATCTTGCCGCCGTAAAGCTTCGCATCCAGTTTCTCGATCGTCAGCGTTTTACCGGTCAGCACCATTTGCCCTGCCAGCTCGTCAATCAAAAAAGCCGGTCCGGCTGGCAAAGTCCAGCTCTTCGCGGCAAGCGTGATCAGCTGGCGCGCATCCTCAGGAATCAGATCGATACGCAGCTTGCCATCGGTCGTCGTGATGCGTGCCGATTCCGGTTTGTTTTCCGCAGTCAACGCAATATCGGCAT
>JBEDHT010000072.1:0-3060 GCA_041174025.1 Pseudomonadota bacterium | reverse complement strand
TTGTAGGTGTGTTCGCTCATGCGGGCAGCTCGTCGGTATATCGGATGTCAGTGTAAGCCAGATCACGGCAAAGGTTGAGCAACAGCGCATCGGCGGCGGCTTGCTGGCACATGGCAATGCCCAGCTCCGCCAGTGCGGTGACGCGCAGTCCGCGATAGCCACAGGGGTCGATGGCATCGAAAGGACTGAGATCCATCGCAACGTTCAGTGCAAGGCCGTGGTAGCAATGGTTTTTTTTCAGGCGCAGGCCGAGCGAGGCGATCTTGCTGCCGCCGACGTAGACGCCGGGCGCATCCGGCAACGCCCCTGCAATGACGCCATGCGCAGCGAGCAGATCGATAATGGCGTTCTCCATTGCGCTGACCAGTTGCCGTACCTTGAGCGCTTTGCGGCCGAGGTCAAGCAGGAGGTAAATGACTACCTGGCCGGGGCCGTGGTAAGTGATCTTGCCGCCGCGGTCGACCAGTACCAGCGGAATGTCATCGCGTGCCGGCAGTGCAACGCCGCGCCGGTTGAGCCCCAGCGTGTAGACCGGCGCATGCTCGGTGACCCAGATTTCATCCATCGTATCGGCACTGCGTGCGGCCGTGAACGCCTGCATCGCGCGCCAGGCAGATTCATAGTCAGTCCGGCCGAGACGCCGTATGGTAAGCCGCTGCGGCATGGCTCAGAGCACGTACTTGACCAGCGGGTGCGAAGTCAGCGCCCGGTAGATGTCATCCAGCTGCGGTTTCGAAGTGACGTATACCGTGCAGGTCAGGCTCAGGTATTTGCCGGCAGAGCTGGCGCGCATTTCCACCTTGCTGGCATCAAAACCGCTGTCGTGCACGCGGATGACGTCGATGATGGTTTGCGCAAAGCTGTCCTGCGTTTCACCCATGACCTTGATCGGGAAGCTGCAGGGGAATTCGATCAGCGTCTGTTCTTCAGCCACGGCGCATCACCTCGTTCTTGAAATCCTGATAAAGCCGGTACATGCGATGGAACACGGGCCCCGGTTTGCCGTCTCCCACCAGTTTACCGTCCAGCGTGACGATGGCGAGCACTTCCTTGGTGGAAGAAGTGATCCACAGCTCGTCTGCGGCGCGGATGCGCGCCTCCTCGAAATAACCGGTTTGCAGCGGAATGTGATTGGCTGCGGCCAGTTCCAGCACGACATCGTAAGTAATGCCGGGCAGCATGTGCTGATCCTTGGGCGGCGCCAGAATGACGCCGTTTTCTACGGCAAAGATATTGCTGGCAGCGCCTTCGGTGAGGATGCCGTCACGGAACAGGATGGTTTCGACTGCCCCGGCATCGACAGCCCGCTGGCGCAGCAGAACATTGGGCAGCAGGGCGATCACCTTGAGATCGCAATGATCCCAGCGGATATCTGCCGCGCTGATGGCGGCCACGCCTTGTTCGACCTGCACGGACGAGGGCGTTACCAGCGGGTTGCTCATCATGAAGACGGTAGGCACCGAATGTTCGGGGAAAGCATGATCGCGCGGCGCCGGGCCGCGCGTCACCTGCAGATAGACGGACTGGTCTTCGGCCTCGTTCTTTTCGATCAGGGTCAGCACCAGCGTTTCCCATTGATCGAGGCTGTGCGGGTTCTCCAGCCTGAGCCCGGCCAGACTGTGCTGCAGGCGCTGCAGATGCTCGCGCAGCCTGAAGGCGCGTCTGGAATAGACCGGGATCACCTCATAGACGCCGTCGCCGAAAATGAAGCCACGGTCGAGCACTGGCACGGATGCCTGTTCGATCGGCATAAACCGGCCATTCAGGTAGACGGTCTGACTCATGGGGCGGCCCTCGCTGTCTGTATGCTTACATGAACCACAAGCGGATCGTGTCCCACAGGCGGCCGAAGAAACCGGCGATGCCCACATCCTTGGCGGCGACCAGTCTCTGGCTGTCGATCACCTTGTCGTCCAGTATGAAATCGATGGTGCCGACTTCATCGCCTGCCTTGATCGGCGCGATCAGCGGCTGCTTGCTGGTGACTTTGGCTTTTACCCGGCTGTATTCGCCTTTGGGCAGGGTGATGTAGAGGTCTTTTGCGACAGTGGCGGCGAGGGTGTTGTCGCTGCCTTTCCAGACCTTGAGCTGATTGATTGCCTGACCAGCCTTGTAGACCAGCTGCGATTCGTGGAACTGGAAACCGTAGTTGAGCAATTTCTGGCTCTCGGTCGCCCGCGCATTTTCCGATGCGGCACCCAGCACCACGGAAATCAGACGCATGTCGCCGCGCTTGGCCGAGGTCATCAGGCAGTAACCGGCAGATTTGGTGTGGCCGGTCTTGATGCCGTCGACATAAGGGTCGAGCCACAGCAAACGGTTGCGGTTGGGCTGGGTGATATTGTTGTAGGTGTATTCCTTGACCGAATAATGGCGCTGGTACTGATCGGGAAAATCCTGAATCAATGCGGCTGCCAGCAAGGCGAGATCATGCGCGGTGGTGTAATGCGCGTCATGCGGAAGGCCGGTGGAATTGACGAAGTTGGTGTTGTTCATGCCGAGGCGCTTGGCTTCCTTGGTCATCAGCTGGGCGAATATTTCTTCGGAACCGGCGACCCCTTCGGCCAGCGCGATCGAGGCATCGTTGCCGGATTGCACGATGAGGCCGTGCAGCAGCTCTTCCACAGTGACCGGGCGGTTGGGCTCGATGAACATTCTGGAGCCTTCGGCTTTCCACGCTGTGCTGCTGACAGGCAGCACCTGATCGGATTTCAGATGGCCGTTTTTCAATGCCTTGAACACCAGATAAGCGGTCATGACCTTGGTCAGCGAGGCTGGTTCTATCCTGGCTGTGGCTCCTTTTTCTGCGATGATGTTGTCGCTGTTGACGTCCAGCAACACATAGGATTTGACCGCCAGCGCAGGCGGCGGCGGAATGTCGGCTGCCAGTACCTGGAGTGGTGCAGCAAGTAACAGAGCGGAAAGAAAGGCGGATTTCAGTATTTGCATGTTCTTGGTTTCAAATTGAATTATTGATGAAAAACAACGATGGCATTGATGCCAACGGACTGATTGATTCTGGCAGCGGCCTGGTCTGCTTCCGAGCGGTTCATGTAAGGC
>JBEDHT010000071.1:0-3044 GCA_041174025.1 Pseudomonadota bacterium | reverse complement strand
CCTATCCGGAGCGCTACGGCATCAATATTGAAAGCATACCCAACCAGCCTTACTTTGCCAAAGTCACTGCGCCCGAGCAGATCGATGCTGAACTGGCTGCCGAACTGGCAGGCATTCCTTTCGACGAATTCGCAGCCCTCAACCCCGAATACAACCGCCCGGTAATCACCGCCAAGGGCGATAACGTCCATGAAATTCTGCTACCGATAGAAGCTGCTGAAGTTTTCCAGACCAATCTGGCTGAATATGACCAACCACTCGTGAGCTGGAAAACCTACCAGGCCAAACGCGGGGAAAAGCTCGATGCGATTGCACGCAAATTCGGCATCTCCACCGCAGAACTGCGTCAGGTCAACAGCCTTCCGGCAGTCAAGTCATTGAACGACAATCGCGCCGTGCTGGTTCCTTCCGGGAACGCCGCGCCCATCGTCGATCACAACAAGTTTGAAATTATTGCAGTTGCCCACCAGAACAAGGAACTCAGCGCAAAACAAGTTATCAGACACACGGTGGCCGCCAATGAAACGCTTTACGCCATTGCATTGCGTTATGGCGTGACGATCAAGGAAATCATGGCGGGCAACAACCTGAAAAACAGTGCGCTCAAAATCGGTCAGGTATTGCTGATCAAGCGCAGCGGCAAGAAAGCCATACAAAAGCAAGCGGGTAAGAATATAGAAACCACACCGGTTTGAACCAATGCGGGGCTATTTTGAATAACAACAACGATCACAGCCAATGTTTACAGCCAATCGATGCGCTACCTGCAATCACCGGTAAAACCCGGCCACAGTTTTATTGCTGTCCGCTTCATTGAATTCTGCGTTCAACATGCTTCGACGGAACCTGCACCCCTGCCTTACAGCCTGCCTAGTTGCGGGTTTTTTGCTGACTTCCTGCGGCAAGGCGCCTTCATCCACGGCAGTTGACTACAATACCGCGTATGAGCCGGTAAACGGCGGCAGCACGATCAACGCCATGATAGGCGAACCGAGCGGGCTGATTCCGATGATCGCAGGTGAGTCAGCAGCCTCTGCCATCGCTTCCAGCATTTTCAACAGCCTGCTCAAATACGACCGCAACCTGGAACTGGAAGGTGAACTTGCCAAGTCCTGGCAGATATCACCTGATCACCGGACCATTACTTTTTATCTGAAACCGGGTATGAAGTGGGCAGACGGCGAACCGCTGACCAGTGCCGATGTGCTCTTTACCTGGAAGCTGGTCACGGATGAAAACACGCGCACGCCATACGGTGCCGATTACAAGCTGGTGATCCGGGCAGAGACCCCTGACGCGCTGACGTTCCGTGTCACTTATCAGGAGCCTTATGCCCCTGCGCTGGATACCTGGGCAGGCCTGCAGATTCTGCCCAAACACCTGCTCGAAGGTCAGGATATCAATACCACGCCCTTCGCCCGCAACCCTGTCGGTAGCAGCTATTACAAACTGGAACAGTGGCGCAACGGTGAACGTATCTCGCTGGTGAAAAATCCGCTGTCGACGCAGGGCGAAGCCAGGATCGAGCGGCTGGTTTCACGTTTCATCCCTGACGCTGCATCCCAGTTTCTCGAATTGATGGCGGACAACATCGATTCGATGAACCTGAATCCGATCCAGTTTGCCCGTATTTTTCCATCAAGACCGGACCTCGCCGAAAGAATCGGACTCTACAAGGAACTGGGCAACAACTACACTTATCTCGGCTTCAATCTCAGGCACAAGCCGTTCGATGATATTCGCGTCAGACAGGCCATCAACTATGCCGTCAACAAGCAGGAGCTGATCGACGGCGTGCTGCTTGGCCTTGGCGAGCCAGTGTCCTCACCTTACAAACCCGGTACACGCTGGACCAACCCGGAACTCTCGCCCTACCCTTACGATCCGCAGAAAGCGCTCGCCTTGTTGAAGGAAGCCGGCTTTGCCGACCATGACGGCGACGGTATTCTTGACCGCAACGGCAAACCGCTCGCTTTCGAGATTCTGACCAATCAGAACAAACAGCGCGAAATGACCGCAGTGCTGGTCCAGAGGCGGCTGAGGGAAATCGGCATTGATGTGAAAATCCGCGTTCTGGAGTGGGCGAGCTTTATCGGGCGTTTCATCAAGACCGGCGAGTTCGATGCAGTGCTGCTGGGCTGGAGCCTGTCACTGGATCCCGATCAGTACGGCATCTGGCATTCCTCGCAGCAGGCGCCCGGTCAGTTCAACTTCATCGGCTACAACAACCCCCAGGTCGACAAACTGCTTGAACAAGGACGGCTGGAGCTGGATAGCGACAAACGGGCCAAAATCTACCACGAGTTTTCCCGCATCCTGCTGGAAGACAGTCCTATCGTCTATCTCTATGCAGGCTATGGCCTGCCAGCCATCAACAAACGCATCAAGGGCATCGATGACCCGGCGCCACCGGCCGGTATCGGCCACAACTCGCACGAGTGGTTCATTCCGGAACCATTGCGCCGCAATGAAATCAGCGCAAGGTAAATCATGATCAAATACCTGCTCAAGCGATTGTTCTGGATGATCCCGCTGCTGATCGGCATCAGTTTGATTTCGTTCTTCATCATGCACCTGGCACCGGGCGACATCACGGCTTCAGAGGCCAGTTTCAACCCCAGAGCGAGCGAAGAGTCCAGACAGAAACTGCGAGAGCTGTACAACCTCGACAAACCGGTCATCGTGCAATACGGACTCTGGCTGAAACGCATGGGCACGCTGGATTTCGGCACCTCTTTTGCCAGCCATCAACGCCCGGTGTTCTGGCAAAAAACCGATGATCAGGGCAACGTCAGCAAGGGGCTGATTCAGGAAGCCCTGCCGATCACGCTGCTGATCAATGTGCTGAGTCTGGTGATGATCATTGCCATTGCCTTGCCGCTCGGCGTCGTTTCAGCACTGACCCGCAACCAGTTGCCTGATCGCGCCATTACGCTATTCGTATTCGTCGGTTTTGCAATTCCCGGATTCTGGCTGGCATTGATGCTGATGTACTGGACCGGTGTCGCCAACGACTGGTTGCCGATCTCCGGCCTGCACAGCCT
>JBEDHT010000070.1:0-3737 GCA_041174025.1 Pseudomonadota bacterium | reverse complement strand
GAATTAATTATTGATAATTTACTTAAGGTATGGTTTGAGTCTGCTCATGACGGCGGTAGACTCCGGCTCGACTGAACTGCTGTAGACATGGATATCCTTGCCGCCGGGCAAAATCAGATATTTGTAGAAGTTCCACATCGGCGGTTCCTTGGTGATGGCAGCAAGCTGCTTGTAAAGCGGATTGGCATTGGGACCGACAACGGATGACTGCGCCATCATCGGAAAATCAACAGAATAGGTCTTGCGGCAGAATTCACCGATTTCCTTGTTGCTCGACAGCTCTTGCCTGAAATCATTGGAAGGGAAACCCAGTACCACCAGCCCCTGCTCTTTGTAGCGCTGATACATGCTTTCAAGTTTTTCAAATTGCGGTGTAAAACCGCACTTGCTGGCGGTGTTGACCAACAGCACGGGTTGTTTCTGGTAATCGCAAAGATTGATCTCCCCTCCCTGCAGTGTCTTGAACTGGTGATTGTAAATACCTTCACAGCTTGCCTGCGCTACGCCTGCACCCATATGCACTCCAGCCAACACAATCAAAGTCAATAACGCGCGTTTCATGCTTTCAGATTCTCCGGAACAGCTTGTAAGTTGTTTGCCACTATAGCCAATGTGGACTCATTTTATGTACATTCGTTCTCGATTTGCTCATGCAATGGCAAATGCCATTCATTAAACATGCATTAAAAAAGGCCACGCATTGCGTGGCCTCGTCAGCAGAGTTCCAGCTACCCGGCAACAGCACTGGCAGCAAACTGCAGATTCTGCACGCTACCCCATATCACCAACGTGGCTACCATGAGAAACCCCCAGGCAGTCGCACCGGCCATCAGAATGGCGCCAAACAACAGATGAACATGACCCTGCTCCCTGATCTTGAACACGGTGGGAATACCGAAATAAATGAATCCGGCCGATGCCATCATCGCCAGCGAGGTCACGAAAATGTTGACCAGGATGTCCGGTACCAGTAGAAACACCGGCGCCATCCACAAGGGTGTAGGCGCAACAGCGGCAAGTATGAAGGATTCCCGGTAAGTAGGATGTGAATCGGCAATTTCCGCCAGCTGCCTGATGATGGTTGCCATCACCGGCACCACGACCAGCTGAATCAGAAAGAGTATCAAGGCCACAAGCAACAACTTGCTGCCGGGCAGAAGATCAAAAAACAATATTGCGTGATTCTGGCCTGCGACATAAATCATCACCGGAGGGATCAACGCGAAAGGCAGCACATGCAGGAGAAACAGCCGGTGCATCGACGGCTGGGTTGCCATCAGGGATTCCCAGCCTGACGTTGGTCTGAAAAACAGTCGGAATAGCGTAAACGGATTCATACTTACCACCCCCATAGCTTGTTGTTGTTCGAAGACTACTTTTTTGTCATGTTTCCTTTTTTGAGTGTTACGTGCCTATCGTGAATCTCCGGGAAAATAAAATCAAGTCTGTTTTAGCGGGCGCTCAAGCCAGCAAGGCATGATGCAAGACGCCAGCCACGGCAAAACCGCCGATCAGGCGCAGTATGCCGACCTTGTAATAAAACAGACCTATCAAGGCTGCCAGGGTTGCCATCAGTGAAAAAAGATCGAGCTCATCAGTCCAGCCTGCCGGCCAGATGACGTGATAGGCAAAGTACAGTGCCAGATTGAAAATGACACCGACAACGGCCGCCGTGATGCCTGTCAGCGGTGCGCTGAACTTGAGATTGCCATGTGAAGACTCAATGAAAGGCGCACCGATGAAGATGAACAGGAATGAAGGCAAAAAGGTAAAGAATGTCGCAATACAGGCTGCCAGCGCTCCGGCCAGAAACAGGCTGTCACTGCCGAAAATCTGCTGGGTCCAGCCGCCGACAAATCCAACGAAAGCTACCAGCATGATCAGCGGGCCAGGGGTCGACTCGCCAAGCGCGAGACCATCTATCATTTGACCTGGCGTCAGCCATGCGTAAGTCTGCACAGCGGCTTCATTGACATAAGGCAGCACCGCATAGGCGCCGCCGAAAGTCAGCAGAGCCGCCTTGGTAAAGAACCAGCCCATCTGTGTCAGGGTGGCTTGCCAGCCGAACAACCAGGTCAACAGGCCGAGCGCCAGCGCCCAGATCGCAAAACCTGCTGCCAGCAAGCGGAAAAAATGCGGCCAGCGAAAAACAGCATGATCTGGCGTAGGCGTATCATCGCCAATGATGGCTTTTGTTGATGACTTCACCTGGGCATGTGCACTGGCTGCATGGCTGAAAATGGCAGGCCGGATACGGCTGCCGGCATAACCCAGAATTGCAGCACTCAGTATCACATACGGAAACGGCACGGAAAACCAGGCCACCGCGATGAAGGCGGCGACTGACAATGCCCAGAGAATCGGGTGTTTCAGTACGCGCGAACCGATTCTATATGCGGCAAACAGCACGATGCCGACGACCGCCGGCTTGATGCCATAAAGTACACCGGCAATCTGTGACAGATGACCGTAACTCAGATATATCCAGGTCAGCAGAATCAGAATCAACAAAGACGGCAACACGAAAAGCCCGCCCGCAATAATGCCACCCCAAGTACGGTGCAACAGCCAGCCGATGTAGATAGCCAGCTGCTGCGCTTCCGGCCCGGGCAACAGCATGCAGTAGTTCAGCGCGTGCAGAAACCGTTTTTCGGATATCCAGTGTTTTTTCTCGACCAGATCGTGATGCATGATGGCGATCTGCCCGGCCGGGCCGCCAAAACTGATAAAGCCGAGCTTGAGCCAGTACCGGAATGCCTCTTTCAGGCTGACACCATGTTGGTCGTCATGCATTTCGCTGTCCTTCATATATTCGCCACCGCTTGCACAATGCGGTCATAAACAATACGTATACGCGCAGGCACCGGTCCGCGCTGTGGCCGGTAAACATAGATATCCCAGGGCGGCGGCGCAAATTGGTCGAGCACGCTCACTAAACGCCCCTGTTCGATATAGGGTTGCGCCAGACAATCGGCAATCTGGCCGTAACCCGCACCCTGCAGCACCATACCGAGCTCTGCCTCTGCATCGTCGGTCACGAATACGCGATTTGCAGGCGCGAGTTGCTGGCTGTCATCAAAATACCATGGCCACAGCCGGCCGGAACCATTATCGATCAGCGCTACGGATGGCAACGCTGCAAGCGCATCCAGTGTATCTGGTTTGCCGGTTCTGGCGATCAACTCCGGCGTTGCGACCACCAGAAACCGCAATTTTGCCATGGCACGCGCAACGAAGCTGCTGTCGCGCAAAAAACCGACGCGCACGCTGATGTCGATTTGCTGTTCGATGACATCGGTGATGGTATCGGCAAGACGCAGGTCAATCCGAATATTGGGATACAGTTGCGTAATTTCGCTCAATGCCGCGAGCAGATAGCGACGGCCGATGACCGTAGGTGCCGTGATTCTGACCGTACCGGCAACATCACTGTCTGGGCTTTGCTCATTCGGCTGAAAAAGCTCGTCGAAACCGGCAAGACCGCCTCTTGCCCACACCGCCAGTTGTTCACCGAATTCGGTGATCCGCATATGCCGGGTATTACGGTAGAAAAGTGGCTCGCCTATCGTGTTTTCCAGTTGCTTCACCGCTCGCGTCACCGCCTGCGGAGAAACGCCAAGGCGCATTGCGGCATCCTTAAAGCTGGCCGATTCCGCTGCCACGCAAAAAATTCGCATCATTTCCAGTTTATTGAGCATGCCCAATTATTCCACAATCAGGAATTCTCAAATAAATAT
>JBEDHT010000069.1:0-3886 GCA_041174025.1 Pseudomonadota bacterium | reverse complement strand
ATATACATCTTTTAAAGCGTAATAAATACAAGGGGATACATTTTCAATGTGGTGAATTTTGATGCCTGGCAGGCTGACAAGAAAAAACCGGCTTGATCAATCCAGGTTTTGAACAAGTTTGGTTTTGAACAAGCTCAGCTGCATAACGGAACATTCAAACGAACAACCGCTTTTGCCCGTTTGTTCAGCAGGGGATGAGCCATGCTGACAAGTCATTGCAACCGTGACGCCGTCAAATCAATGCTGAAAAAAGGTGCCCCGTCTCCAGGGTGTTAGGGATGTGGGATAGTACCCTGGAGACATTTGGCGGGGCATCTTGAAAAACTACAAGGAAAGTATCCAGCCGACGACCGCCTTGAATTCGTCGTCCGTCAGCCTGCCTGCATTCGGCGGCATCGGCATCGGGCCCCAGACACCGCTGCTGCCGTCCTTCACTCTTTTGAGTACATCAACCGTTGCGTTCTTGCCTTTGTATTTGGCAGAAACTTCCTTGAAAGCCGGTCCGAGGATTTTCTTGTCCGTGCTGTGGCAGGCAATGCAACCGCCCTTCTGCAGCAGCGGTGATACATCCTGGGCATTGGAAGCCGGGCTGACCGTCAATAGCGTCAGGCTCATCAAGGCAGGCAATACAAATTTCATGGTGTTCTCCTCAGTAAACGTCATGTTGGGTGTTGTAAACATTGAACTTGCCGGTCGGGGTAATCAGTCTGGCATCCCTGATGACCGCCTTCAGCTTGCGCGTCTTGTCGTCGACCACAACAATGGCTGACTCTTTGTCCCTGGCGCTCCATACCGAGAACCAGACTTCGTCGCCAGCCTTGTTATATTCCGGCTGCACGATGCGCTTGGCGCCTTCACCGAGCCCAGACCACTCGCCGATCGGCAGCATGGTGTAACCGCTTTCCAGATTGCCGATGTCATAAACTGCGATTGACTGGCTGATTTTTGCATCGGGATGCAGCGGCGTATCGACCCACAGATTTGTGGATTTCGGGTGCGTCTTGATGAACAGCGATCCACCGCCCTGGCCTTTCAGCGTCCGCACCACTTTCCATGCGTTACTCTTGTGCTTGACCGGGTCGGTGCCGATCAGCGAAATGGTCTCATCGCCCAGGTGCCCCGTTGCCCACACCGGCCCATGTTTCGGGTCGATGAAGTTCGCGCCGCGACCGGGATGCGGCGTCTTGCCAACATCCACCATGCCGGCCAGCTTACTCTCCTTGGTATCGACCACGGCGACCTTGTCAGAGGCATTCGCCGCCACCAGGAAATAGCGCCCGGTCGAATCAAAACCGCCATCGTGGAGGAAGCGGGCAGCATCAATGGTTGTGGTCTTCAGGTTTTCCAGATCGCTGTAATCCACCATGAAAATCTTGCCAGTCTCCTTGGCGTTGATGACAAACTCGGGGCGGTAATGCGACGATGCTATCGAGGCAACGCGCGGTTCCGGATGGTATTCCTGCGCATCCACCGTCATGCCGCGGGTAGAAACGATCTTCAGCGGCTTCAGCGTATCGCCATCCATGACGACAAACTGTGGCGGCCAGTAAGTACCGGCCACCGCATACTTGTCCTCATAGCCCTTGAATTTGGAACTCTCGACCGAACGCGCCTCCAGCCCGACCTTGATCTCGGCAACGGTGTCCGGTACTTTCATCCACAAATCAATCAGATTGATCTTGGCATCGCGTCCGATGACAAAAAGATAGCGTCCCGAGGCCGACATGCGCGAGATGTGCACGGCATAGCCGGTCTTCAGTACCGTCACAATTTCCTTGCTGTCGCCGTCGATCAGGGCGATCTCGCCAGAGTCGCGCAAGGTCACCGAGAACAGATTGTCCAGATTGAGATTGTTCTGCTTTTTCTTCGGGCGCAATTCGGAAGGCACCAGCACCTTCCAGCTGGTTTCCATCTCCTTCATGCCGAACTCGGGCGGAGTGGGCGGCTCCTGCTGGATATACCGCGCCATCAGATCGACTTCAGTATCCGTCAGTTCGCCCGACGTACCCCAGTTCGGCATGCCTGCCGGTGAACCGTATTTGATGAACACCTTGAGATATTCGGTACCGTTTGCCAGCGTGGTTTCAGGCGTCAGCGACTTGCCTGTGGCGCCTTTGCGCAGCACACCGTGACAACCGGCGCAACGCTGAAAATAGATGTCCTTGCCAAGCTGGAACTCCTTTTGCGTCATTGCTGGTGCCTTCGGGTTGATGTTCTGATGCATCTCCTCATCAACCAGCGGCGACCCTCCGGCCTGGTATTTCAAGTCAGTCGCATCATGCCTGCTCTCGCCCGCATGCACCCAACCTGCTGCAAACAAAAATCCGAGTACAGCCAATGCTATCGGACTTCTTTTCCCCTGCATCTCTACTCTCCTCTGACCACCAGAAATTGACAGCGCTTTAAAACATGTACGGAGAATGCAGGAATTAAAAACGCCTTTCCTTGACCCGAGTCAATTTTTTCCGGAACAGCCGGAGAATGGTCTGTTTGCTACGTGATTAGAACGGCCAGAACGGCAACCCGCGTCATTGCACATAATCAACGCTGAACACGCGCGTGTCCTGCCCATAGTCCAGCAGCAGGGTTCTGACACGCTCCTGCCACAAATGGCGGAATTCGGATTTTTCCGTTTCATCCAGCGTGCCGTTGAGATATTGCGACATCAATTTCATCAATCCGGGCGGTGCAGGCACCTGCTGCAGGTTTGTCGCAGTGACAACCGCGGTGTAGGTATCCAGACGGGTAAAGCGCATTCCGGTCTGCATTCCGACTTCAAATATCATGCTGTTGCGCCGCTCGAAGGCGCCTGACAAGCCCTTGAAGCCGCCTTCCGCAGCGGCACCGGTGATCATGCCGGCAATGCTTGCAACAACGCCTGTCGTGCCTTCATTGAGCGGACGGCTGAATTCAACGCGTATGTTGCCGCGTTCCGGCAGTTGATCCTGGTACAGGGCCTGCAAGGCCATGGATGTCATCCAGTAGGCGGAGGCCACGGTGGGGCAGGAATGGCCGGCCAGTTTAACCGCATCGATATAGCGGTATTCGATCAGCCCGCCATCGGTGGCGCCAAGAAAATTCGCCAGTGGATCGCTGAGGGTGATGGCGGGAACTGCATCGAAAAAGGCCGGGTATTTCATTGCGGGGCAGCCGGAGCGGGATTCGCTTTGCCGCTACGCGGGTGATGCATCAAAATCCGCGCAAGCGGTTGCTGGTTTTTTATCAGGTCTGCCAGCGTATATTTATCGAGTACGGCATAGAGCGCGGCATGCGCCTCCCGCAGTATCTCGATGAGGTCGCAGGATGACTGGATGCAACAGTTACTCACTTCATAGGTACAGGCAAGCAGGCCGCTATCGCCTTCGGTTTTTCGTATCAGCTGACCGATATTGATTTTCTCCGGCTTCTGCGCCAGGCGCATGCCGCCGCCCTTGCCGCGCACCGTTTCGATATAGCCCTCCAGCGCCAGGTGATGCACCACTTTCATCAGATGATTCTCTGAAATGTTGTAGGCCTTTGCGATATCGGCAATGGTCACCAGCCTTTCCTTTTCCAGACTTAAATAGACCAGCACGCGCATGCTGTAGTCAGAGTAGGTTGTCAGGTGCATAAACCCTCCAATAGATGTATTTACGATATTGATTATAGCAACATGTCGTGCTAAATTATAGATACATTATAAATGCATCTTATAGAACCGCATGAAATCCCTACAGGAATTATCGTCTGCCGATGAAATTGAACTGCGCGAAACCTTGCAGAAAATCGCCGACCCGGAAATTGGCGAAAGCATTGTCGATCTCGGTTTGATTTACGGCGTCGAGGCGGATGACAAGTCGATTGTCGTCGAGATGACGATGACTTCGCCGGCCTGCCCGATGGGAGA
>JBEDHT010000068.1:0-4496 GCA_041174025.1 Pseudomonadota bacterium | reverse complement strand
ATTTCGATGGCAGGATCGATCTCGACGGCGACGGCAAAAAGGAAGCTGTCATTCAGGAGCTGACAAGCCTCGGCATCCTGTTCGGTAGAAAGCAAATCAACCTTGCCATCGAGCTTGCCGTACAGCTTCTGGAGCGCAAGAAATGAAAGGCTTTGCAACGAATGCCGGGCAGAACCTGCAAGGCATCCTGTGGATGGTGATGGGTTCCGTCGTGCTGATGGAACCTGGCTGGGACAAAACGATGCTGCTAGGCACCGGCCTGATAGTGGTCGGCGTGCTGGCTTTCTTTACGAAGGGCTCCGGCATTACCCCAGAAGAGGGCGGCGAACTCAAAGAGAAGCTGGCAGAGGCCAAACTACTGGACATCCTGAAGGCCGGGCGTGATGAGTGATCGGGCAGAAGCCATCGTTGACATTATCGACGAATGCGACAAGCAAGGGCTAACGCTCGACACCCAGAAAGCCTACGTGCTGGCCACCGTCGAACACGAGACCGGCAATACCTTTAAGCCTGTCAGGGAAGCATTCTTCCTCAAGAATCCGCTTCGGTACCTCAAAAGCCTTAGGTATTACCCGTACTACGGAAGGGGATATGTACAGCTCACGTGGAAAGAAAACTACCGAAAGTATGGCGACATTCTTGGTGTCGACCTTGTTGGCAACCCTGATCTTGCCTGCCGCCCTGATGTTGCGCGCTACGTACTGGTACATGGCTTTCGCACGGGCGCTTTTACCGGGAAAAGGCTCACCGACTACGTGACCGCCGGAAAAACCGACTTCATCAACGCCAGACGCTGCATCAACGGAACCGACAAGGCCGCTCGCATCGCGCAGCTGGCATCGAAATGGTTGCGAGTGCTGAGGGAAGCATGATCGACTTTTTCCTGCTTGGCCTGTTCGGATGCTGCCTGTTGTTTCTGTGGCTACCATGATCCGCGATACCGATATGGCCTACATTATCGGAGCGCTTGTCAGTGTGCTATTGGCCGTCGCCGTTGTTGGCATACCGGGCTGCACAATAACGCACGAAACACCCTCAGCAGACCGCGTCATCAAATTGGCAGAGTCGTGGACTGCGTGCAAGAAGCTGGACCTGCCGCCGGTGCCACAGGACGTCATTCTCGACATCAAAGGCGACAAAATCACGGCGAACGCTGGTGGCGAACAGCTGCTGCGTGGCTATGTGCAGTGCCGCTCGTTGTATCGCTAGGCGGATGCCAATGCCGATTCATTCCCAGTGTATTTGTCGAGGATTATCATAGTGGCGAGCCTATTACCGCCGATAACATCGAGGAAATCGGAATCATGGCTGGCTTACAGTGCGAGCTGGCTCAGGAGTCTAAGCATGAGTGACTGGATCAAATTGGCGCTGACCGCTGCAGGCAGCATTGCAGTGGTCTGGAACATGGTCCAGCAGCACGAATACCGGCTAGAGAAAATAGAGGTTGCTTTTGAAAAGCACTTGGAAGCGCATAACCAGGACCTTAAAGAGATCAGACAGTCACTGAACGTGATTGAACTGAAGCTGACAAGGATGGAATCCGACCATGGCCGATGATGCCGACCGCGCACAGGAACATATGGAACACATGGAGGCCTTGCGCAGGCAGAAACAGGCACCACGGAGTCATGTCCAGCGCGCTATTGACTTCTGTGTTGACTGCGGAGAGTTAATAGAAGCCAAGCGGTTATTCGCCGTGCCGACGGCTATCCGCTGCATTCATTGTCAAGGCGATCACGAGCGTATCGAGCGGCAATATAGCTGACACATGTCCACGCCCACTATCAGTGCTGCGCAGCTTGGCGAGCTGATCGGCGTCACCGCCCGCCGAATCAACCAGCTGGCGAGAGAAGAGAATCCGCCCCCGATTGACAGCAAGGGGCGCTATGACTGCGCCAAGGTCGGCGTCTGGATTCGAGAGCGCATCATCCGGCAGCTCGGCGTTTCCACAACGGGGGAAGCGTATGACCTTAACGCGGAAAAAGCCCGCCTCACCTTTCATCAGGCCAACATATCGGCGCTGGAAGAGGAGATTAAACGACGCAATGTCATACCCGCCGATGCAGTACAGGCGCATTGGGAAACGCTGGTGGGAAACGCGCGTGCCAAGCTGCTGAATCTCCCTGGACGCCTGGCGGTTACGGTCAATGGCGCGAGCACGATTCAGGATGCGGAACGCGCCGCGCGAGAACTGATTTACGAGGCCCTACAGGAACTGTCAGGCAGTGGCATACCTTGATGTTATCCAGAAGGTCCAGAACAACGCCAGCCGCGTCTGGACGCCACCGCCCAACCTGACCGTCAGTCAGTGGGCGGACGAGCATCTATATCTGTCGCCGGAAGATTCCGCCGAGCCCGGCAAGTTCAAGGTCGACCGCGCGCCATACCAGCGCGGCATGCTGGATGCGGTATCCGATCCCGGCATCAAGGATGTCGTGTATTGCACATCCTCGCAAATCGGTAAAACGCTGCTGCTACGGGCCATTATCGGCTACCACATCCACCAGGACCCTGGCCCGATCCTGTTGATGCAGCCGACGGTTGGCATGGCCGAATCATTCTCGAAAGACAGGCTATCGCCGATGGTGCGCGATACGCCAGCACTGCGCGGCCGGATTGCCGATCCGAAATCGCGCAATTCCGGCAACACTGTCCTGCACAAGGGATTCCCTGGCGGCCACATCACCATGGTCGGGGCCAATGCGCCAACGGAACTTGCCGGGAGGCCTATCCGCATCGTCCTGGCGGATGAGGTGGACCGCTATCCCGCCAGCGCTGGAACAGAAGGCGACCCGCTTTATCTGGCACGCCAGCGAACGGCGACATTCTGGAACAGCAAGATCATCATGGCGTCGACGCCAACCATTGAGGGTGCGTCGCGTATCTGGACCGAATACGAGAAATCCGACCAGCGCCATTACTTCATCCCGTGCCCGGAATGCGATCACATGCACGTGCTGAAGTGGTCAAACGTAATCTATCAGGACAATAGCCCCACGACCGCGCGGATTGCCTGCACGGAATGCGGCGCATTGTATGGTGATGCCGAAAAGCTGAAAGCCCTGCAATATGGCGAATGGGTAGCCACGTCGGAATCGCGCGGCGTAGCCGGGTTCCACATCAACGCGCTGTATTCCCCGTGGCAGACCATCGGCGATATTGTCGAGGAATGGTTGCGCAAGAAGGACACGCCCGAGACGCTGAAAACCTTCATCAACCTGCAATTGGGCGAGTGCTATCAGGACCGCAGTGGCGAGACCGTCAAGGCGGAAATCTTGATGAATCGCCGTGAGGCATGGGACGCCATCCCGGACGATGTTGTCCTGTTGACCGCCGGCACCGACTGCCAGGATGACCGGCTGGAACTCACGCTGATCGGCTGGACCGCCACCGAGCAGGCGCGCGTTATCGGTCATTACCAGTTCTACGGTTCGCCCGGAGAACCAGCCGTCTGGCGCGAACTCGATGAGTTTCTTCAACAGCGCCATATCACGCACGATGGCCGCCACTTGCGCATCCGCGCCTGCTGTATCGACTCCGGCGGCCACCATACCCAGCAGGTTTACGAATTCTGCGCCACGCGCTACCACCGCAAGATATACCCCATCAAGGGCAGGGCAGGGGCGCACCCGATATGGCCACCGCGCGGGCTCAGCACCAAGAATTCGCGCAACGTGCAAATGTTCATCGTCGGTGTCGACACGGCCAAGGATTCCGTTCGCGCTGCCATGAGTATCAGCAAGCCAGATTCGCCGCGCTATATCGCGTTTTCGCAGGACTTGCCGGATGAGTATTTCCGGCAGTTGACGGTCGAGCGTCGCGTATCGCATACCGACACGTCAGGGCGCACTACACGCAAATGGGTCAAGCCGCCCGGCGCGAGAAACGAGGCATGGGACTGCTTTGTCTACGCCATGGCTGCCCTGTCATCGCTGAAGGCCGGCGGCACCAACCTAAAACTGGTCGCCAGGAGCAGCCGCCTGCCCGAGCTGCCGGAGCCTGCATCACCCGCCATGCCGGCGCAGGCGCCTGCACCGGTCAAACCGACGATACCCAGACCGAAACGGCGGCGGACATCGAGCGCAGTGCTGTGATAAGCATCAGCACCGACGCCGACAAGGTATCCCGTTTTTTTCGTGAAGTGGCAGAGAGTCAGTTGCCATTTGCCACCATGTCCATGACGACCAAACTGGCGGTCAAGACGCGGCAGGCGATGATTGATGAAATGGACATCAATCTTGAGCTGCCGATTACGCCATTCGCCAGAAACATGCTGCGCTACAGCGCCGCCACCAACAAGGCCAATCCGCAAGCCTCTGTTTATGTGCGTTCTGACAACCGGCAGGACAGGGTATTAGGCCACCTGTTTACGGGCGGAAATCGCAACTGGAAGAGGTTTGAAGGTAGCCTGTTCAAAAATGGACTGATTCCGCCAGGGTATTACGCAATTCCGGGGCAAGGCGCTACGCTCAACCAGTATGGAAATATACCAGGAC
>JBEDHT010000067.1:0-14885 GCA_041174025.1 Pseudomonadota bacterium | reverse complement strand
CCTCAAATGGGCCTACAACGCCGCCAATGCGATGACCGGATTTGCCACTTCGGTGATCGGCTGCGGCGTTGAAGCAGGCATCGAAAAAGAGCTGGCGCCCGAAGAAACGCCGGATGGCCGCCCCGGCGTCGCCATTCTCATGTTCGCCATGGGCAGCGCCGTGTTGATGAAACAACTGGAAACCCGCATGGGCCAGTGCATTCTCACCTGCCCGACCGCAGCAGCATTTTCCGGCATCGACGGCAACGACCGCATCAGCCTGGGCAAGAACCTGCGCTTCTTCGGTGACGGTTTCCAGATTTCCAAGCAGTTCGGCGGCAAGCGTTACTGGCGCGTGCCGGTGATGGACGGCGAGTTCATTACCGAAGAAACCACCGGCATGGTGCGCGCGGTGGGCGGCGGCAATTTTCTCGTGCTGGCCGAATCGCAACCGCAGGCACTGGCGGCCTGTGAAGCGGCGATCGAGGCGATGAAAAAAATCCCGAATGTCATCATGCCCTTCCCCGGCGGCGTCGTGCGCTCGGGCTCCAAGGTCGGCTCCAAATACAAGTCCATGTTCGCATCCACCAACGATGCCTTCTGCCCGACATTGAAGGGCCTGACCAAAACCGAACTCTCGCCCGAAATCGAATCGGTGATGGAAATCGTCATCGACGGTCTTACCGATCTCGACATCCGCAAGGCAACTCGCGCCGGGATTGCAGCCGCCTGCGAACTGGGCGCCGAAAACGGCATCAAACGAATTTCTGCCGGCAATTACGGCGGCAAATTGGGCCAGTTCCAGTTCCACTTGCGCGACATCATGTCCGATCCGGCACTGGAAGGAATCTAACCATGAGCGCTTTGACTTTCACCCTCAAAATCCGGACAACGCAGCGCATTGATGTTTCGGCGCTGACACCTGACAAACTTCAGGATCAGACCCTTCAGACCATCGCTGCGATCCGCCTGCCGTCGGGCAAACATAGCTTGCGCGTGGACGAGGTGTTCGATCTCTCCGGCAGCGACAGCGCCAATATCGTATTCAGCAACAGCGATGACAAGCTCGATTACATCGGCAGCCAGATGAAAAGCGGCAGCATTACCGTTGAAGGCGATGCCGGCGCATATCTCGGCTTTCAGATGCGCAGCGGCAACATCAGCGTGCATGGCAACACCGGCGTCTATGCCGCGAGCGGCATGGCGGGCGGATTCATTCACATTCACGACAATGCCGGGGACTATCTGGCAGCCGCCATCGTCGGCGACAGGAAAGGCATGAAAGGCGGCACCGTGATCGTCAGCGGCAATGCCGGCGATCGCGTCGGCGACCAGATGCGTCGCGGTATCCTGCTGATCGAAGGTAACGTCGGCAGCTACTGTGCTTCGCGCATGCTGGCCGGCACCATCGGCGTGCTGGGAACGGTCGGCGATCATGTCGGCTACGGCATGCGGCGCGGCACCCTGCTGTTGACCAAAACGCCGGAAATGCATGCCACCCTGCAGGATTGCGGCACGCATACGTTGCCGTTCCTGAGCCTGATGTTCAAGTCTTTTGCTCAATTACCGGGCAAATTCGCTAAAATAGGCAGCAATCGCGTACAGCGCTATGCAGGCGACATCGCCAACGACGGCAAGGGCGAAATCCTGGTATTGCAGTAACGCCACCCATCAACCTTAAACGCATTGAAAATTGAAGAGGCAGTATTCACATGTCGCAAGTTGAAACACCCACCGCAGTCATCGACCAATCCTTGTTGAAGAAACGTCAAGGCAAGCCCAAAGGCCGCATGGTCGACCCTGCTGCGCGCGAGGAAATTATCAGGCTGCTCGGCGACGAATCGCGTGCGCCCGACATGCTGATCGAACATCTGCACAAGCTTCAGGATACCTACGGTCATATCTCTTCGCGGCATCTGGCCGCGCTCGCAGCCGAAATGAAGCTGTCGCAGACCGAGGCCTATGAAGTCGCCACGTTCTACCATCATTTCGACGTCATCAAGGAAGGTCAGACGCCGCCGCCCGCCCTCACCGTGCGCGTCTGCGAATCGGTCACCTGCGACATGTTCGGCGCGCATGATCTGATCCGCGACCTGAAAGCCGCGCTTGGCGACGGCATTCGCGTACAGCCAGTGCCTTGCGTCGGCCGCTGCCAACACGCACCGGTAGCCGTCGTCGGGCAAAACCCGGTCGATCATGCCGACGTGCAATCCGTCCAGCAACAGGTGCAGGCAAAAGCCGTCAAGGCGCCGGTCAGCAATTACATTTCATTCGAACAATACAAGGCTGATGGCGGATACAAGCTCTACCAGGACTGCATCGCCAACAAGCATACGCCTGAATACATCATGGGCATCATGGAAGACTCCGGTCTGCGCGGGCTCGGCGGCGCAGGCTTCCCGGTCGGGCGCAAATGGCGCATCGTCGCCGGTTATGAAGCGCCGCGCTACATGGCCGTCAATATCGACGAAGGCGAACCCGGCACCTTCAAGGACAGGCACTATCTGGAACTCGATCCGCACCGCTTCCTCGAAGGCATGCTGGTCGCTGCCTGGGCCGTCGGCATCAGCAAGATATGGATTTACCTGCGCGACGAATACGCCGGTTGCCGCCAGATACTCGAAACCGAACTGGCGAAACTGAAGGCCAACCCACCGGCTGCCATGCCGGAAATCGAACTTCGCCGCGGCGCCGGGGCTTATATCTGCGGCGAGGAATCCGCGATGGTCGAATCGATCGAAGGCAAGCGCGGCATGCCGCGTCTGCGGCCGCCGTTCCTGGCAGAAGTCGGTCTGTTCGGACGTCCGACGCTGGAACACAACATGGAGTCGGTCTACTGGGTACGCGATCTGGTAGAGAAAGGCCCGCAGTGGTTCACCGCCTATGGCCGCCATGAGCGCAAGGGCTTGCGTTCATTCTCGGTCAGCGGCCGCGTGAAGAAACCGGGCGTGCACCTCGCGCCAGCCGGCATCACCATGCGCGAGCTGATCGACGAATACTGCGGCGGCATGCTGGATGGCCACGAATTCTACGGTTATTTCCCCGGCGGCGCTTCGGGCGGCATTCTGCCAGCCAGCATGGGCGACATCCCGCTCGATTTCGACACACTGAACCAGTACGGCTGTTTCATCGGCTCTGCGGCTGTGGTGGTATTTTCGCAGCACGACAAGGCGCGCGAGCTCGCACTGAATGCCTTGAAGTTCTTCGAGGATGAATCCTGCGGCCAGTGCACGCCATGCCGCACCGGCACATCAAAAGCCGTGATGCTGATGCAGAGCGACCGTTGGGATCAGCCCCTGCTGGAAGAACTCTCCAGCGCGATGATGGATGCTTCCATCTGCGGCCTCGGCCAGGCGGCACCCAATCCGATCCGCAGTGTCATCAAGTATTTCCCCCAGGAATTGTCCGGCAACCCGACCAAATAAGCCGCCAGGCAGGAATCAGAAACCATGAACGCACCCGCTCATTTACCAAAAACCATCCATTTCAGCCTCAACGGTGAATCCGTTGAAGCCTTCGAAGGCGAAACCATCATTCAGGCCGCACAGCGCCACGGCGTTGAAATCCCGCACCTCTGTTACACCGAGGGTCTGCGCCCTGACGGCAACTGCCGTGCGTGCATGGTGGAAATCAAGGGCGAACGCGTGCTGGCGCCCTCCTGCTGCCGCGCACCCAAGCCCGAGATGGAAGTCACCAGCAACAGTCCGCGCGCGCAAGCTTCACAAAAAATGGTGCTGGAACTGCTGCTTTCCGACATGCCGAGCGCGCAAGGCAAGGCAGATTACAAACCGGACAACGAGCTCACCTACTGGGCGGAAAAGATGGGGGTAGAGAACCCGCGCTTCGCGCCGCGCATGTCGCCCGATGCCGACCTCTCCAACCCCGCCATCGCCGTCAATCTGGATGCCTGCATTCAGTGCACCCGCTGCGTGCGTGCCTGCCGCGAAGAGCAGGTTAACGACGTCATCGGCTATGCTTTCCGCGGTGCACACTCGGAAATCGTCTTTGACATGGGTGACCCGATGGGCGATTCCACCTGCGTCACCTGCGGCGAATGCGTGCAGGCCTGCCCCACCGGCGCACTGGCACCGGCCAAAAACGCAGCGCTGGTGGTCGCGGATAAAACCGTTGATTCGGTCTGCCCTTACTGCGGCGTCGGCTGCCAGCTGACCTACCACGTCAAGGACAACCACATCATCCAGGTCACCGGCAAGGATGGCCCTGCCAACCACGGCCGTTTGTGCGTCAAGGGCCGCTACGGCTTCGATTATCCGAAACACCAGCACCGCCTGACCAAACCGCTGATCCGCAAGCCGAATGCGCCGAAATCCGCCGATTTCGTCATGGATCCGGCCAACCCGTTCTCCGCTTTCCGTGAAGCAACATGGGAAGAGGCGCTGGACTTTGCTGCCAACGGCTTCAAGAAGATCATGCAGGAAAAAAGCAAGTACGCGCTGGCCGGATTCGGCTCTGCCAAGGGCAGCAATGAAGAAGCCTATCTGTTCCAGAAGCTGATCCGCACCGGCTTCGGCACCAACAACGTCGACCATTGCACCCGTCTCTGCCATGCTTCTTCCGTCGTCGCCCTGCTGGAAGGCGTGGGCTCCGGCGCGGTTTCCAATCCGGTTGCCGACGTGCAGCATGCCGAGGTGATCGTCATCATCGGCGCCAACCCCATTGTCAACCATCCGGTCGCTGCTACATTCATCAAGAACGCCGTCAAAAAGGGCGCCAAGCTTGTATTGATGGACCCGCGCCGTACCGAACTGGCACGGATTGCAACGCACCACCTGGCGTTCAAGCCCGATACCGATGTCGCCATGCTGAATGCCATGCTGAATGTCATCATTACCGAAGGGCTGGCGGATGAGGATTTCATTCGCGAGCGCACCGAGAATTATGAAGCGCTGAAAGCCAACATCGCTGGCTACAGCCCGGAGCTGATGGCGCCGATCTGCGGTATTGATGCAGAAACACTGCGTCAGGTCGCCAGACTCTATGCCACTTCGAAAGCTTCCATCATTCTCTGGGGCATGGGCGTTTCGCAGCACGTGCACGGCACCGACAACGCACGCTGTCTGATCGCCCTCTCCATGGTCACAGGACAAGTCGGCCGCCGTGGCACCGGACTGCACCCCTTGCGCGGCCAGAACAACGTGCAGGGCGCCTCGGACGTCGGCCTCATTCCGATGAGCTTCCCGGATTATGTCCGCGTCGATAACCCTGAAGCCCATGCCAAATTTGAAGCGTTGTGGAAGACAGAACTCGACAGCAAGCCTGGTCTCACCGTGGTCGAAATTATCGATGCCGCCTGCGAAGGCAGAATTACCGGCATGTATGTCGAAGGTGAAAATCCGGCCATGTCGGACCCTGATACCAACCATGCAAGAGCAGGCCTGGCCAATCTCGAGCATCTGGTGGTGCAGGACATCTTCATGACAGAAACGGCTTTCCTCGCCGACGTCATCCTGCCGGCCAGCACGCACGCAGAAAAACTGGGCACCTTCACCAACACTGACCGCCTCGTGCAGCTCGGCCGTCCGGCCATCACGCCGCCGGGCGAAGCGCGTCAGGACCTGTGGATCATTCAGGAGCTGGGCAAACGCCTCGGCCTGCCATGGAACTATGCCGGACCGAAGGAAGTATTCAATGAAATGCGTCTCGCCATGCCGAGTATTGCCGGCATCACCTGGGAGCGCCTTGAAAACGAAGACGCAGTCACCTACCCGTGCGAACAGGAAGGCGACCCAGGCCAGGAGGTGATTTTCGAAGAGGAATTCCCGCGCCCGAACGGCCGCGCCAAACTCGTGCCTGCCGACATCATCCTTGCTGACGAACGTCCGGACAACGAATATCCGATGGTGCTGATTACCGGCCGCATGCTGGAACACTGGCACACCGGCAGCATGACGCGACGCGCCAGCGTGCTGGATGCGATCGAACCGGCGCCGACCATCAGCATCCACCCGCTCGATCTGGCCGCAATCGGCGCCGAAGCCGGGGAAATCCTCACGGTGGAATCGCGCCGTGGCGAAATTTCGCTGATCGCGCGGGCTGATGACGGCATCCCGCAGGGATCGGTCTTCATCGCCTTCTGTTACTACGAAGCGGCAGCCAACATGCTGACCAATCCGGCGCTTGATCCGTTTGCCAAGATTGCAGAAGTCAAATACTGCGCAGTGCGGCTCAAGAAAGGCGGCAACCTGCCGACCGATCTCGGCTTCCACAGCATGGCGCCCGACAGCACTGCCGTGGCTTGATGACCGGACTCCCGCACTCACCTTGTGCGGGAGTCCATATCAACCCCATGAATTGCAAGCCAATTAACTGCAAGCCGATGTGCCGCCGGCATCGCTGTCATTACGCATCCCACAAAAATCGAACATGCCTCAATATCTGACCGCAGCGCTTTACAAGTTCGTCTCTCTGCCAGACTACAAGGCACTGCGCGAACCGCTGCTTGCCGTCTGTGAAAAGAATGACATCACCGGCACGCTGCTGTTGGCTGAGGAAGGCATCAACGGCACCATTGCCGGCATGGAAGAAAACATCCGTGAAGTGCTGGATTTTCTTCGTCAAGGCGCCATCTTCCGGGGTCGTCTGGCCGATCTGGAACACAAGGAATCGTGGACAGAGAAAAAGCCCTTCTACCGGCTCAAGGTCAGACTGAAAAAGGAAATCGTCACGCTCGGCGTGCCGGAGGTAAAACCAAGCGAAATGGCCGGCACTTATGTCAGGCCGGAAGACTGGAATGCGCTGATCAGCGATCCGGACGTCATCGTGGTAGACACGCGCAATGATTACGAAGTCGGCATCGGCACCTTCAAGGGTGCCATCAATCCGAAAACCGGCAGTTTCTCGGAGCTGCCGGAATGGGTGAAGAAGGAAGCCGCACTGCGTGAAAAACCCAAGGTGGCGATGTTCTGCACCGGTGGTATCCGCTGCGAAAAATCTACCGCTTATCTGCGTAGCCAGGGCTTTGAAGAGGTGTATCACCTGCGGGGCGGCATCCTCAAATATCTGGAAACCGTGCCGGAAGAACAATCACTCTGGCAAGGACAGTGTTTCGTTTTCGACGAGCGGGTTTCGGTCGGTCATGGCCTCAAGCCGGGGGATTACGAATTCTGTCGCGCCTGTCGTCATCCCTTGAGTCCCGAAGAACGGCAATCACCGCTGTTCGAACGCGGCATCAGTTGCCCGCACTGTCATGGCAAGGTCAGTGAAGAAAAAAAGCGCGCTTTGGCAGAACGGCAGCATCAGATCGAACTGGCGCAGAAACGCAGACAAGTGCATGTGGGTGCCAGATTCGAGAAGAAACCAAAGAAACCGGCTGATAAGGGCTAGGTTTACACAGCCAGGCCATCTAGCGCAACCGGTAACGGCCGAGCAGTTCATCCGCCGCATCACGCGGCACCGATGCGCGAACGCTGACATTGGCATCGAACGATTTTTCCAGCAATCTGCCGCCCGCCTTGGCCAGATCGCGATTGAACAAATCCAGCCTTGAATATTCCAGTGCCAGTTCAATCACTGTCATTTCCACAAAGGGCGCCAGTGTTGCAGCCTCGATCGCCAGCCTGGCTGTGCCGCCATAAGCGCGCGCCAGGCCGCCGGTCCCGAGATTGATGCCGCCATAGTAGCGAATGACGCCAACACAGACGTTGACCAGCTTCTGGCCTTCGATATGCTGCAGGATCGGCCTGCCCGCCGTCCCGGAAGGCTCGCCGGCATCATTCATGCGCTGCAGTATGCCGCCGGATGTTTTAAGCTGGTAAGCAAAAGCCAGATGGTGTGCCTGCGGATGCTCGGCAACCAACCGGCGCAGGGCCTGCGCAATCTCGCGCTCGCTTTCGCAATGAAAGGCCTGTGCAATGAAGCGGGATTTATTGATGGTCTGCTCGGCATGGCCGGATTTTGAAATCGTCAACATAACAGGATTGTATCGGCAAGATGACTCAAACCAAATGCGAATCGCTGATCAAACACAGCACTCAACGGCATGCAAACATGGGCGTGCCGGCAATCATATTTTGTGCAGTGCTTGCAATGCCATTTTCGCTGGACGCGAATGCGGAGAACCGCACTGGCCACACCGAAACCTATGATTTGATGCAAACGCTCAATGCAAGACTGCATCAAAGCACCAGCGCGACGCTAACCCTTGAGCAATGGTGTGGTGAGCATCAACTGGCGAAAGCGCCGGTAATCCGGGCGCATGTGCTGCCGTCAGCATTCAAGACCCCGGAGGCATCCGTTCTGAGCCAGCTTGCAGTTGAAACTTCCGAACCGCTGGCCTACAGAAAAGTGGAATTGCGCTGTGGCGAGCGGCTGCTGTCTGTCGCAGAAAACTGGTATGTTCCTGCCAGACTGACGGCGGCAATGAATGCTGTGCTGGCCAACAGCGGAACCCCCTTCGGAAAGGCGATTGCGGAACTGAAGCCTTACAGAAAAACCACGAACAGCATCATGTTGTGGTCAGGCTCCGGCAATATTCCGCCGGCCCTGTTCGAGCACCACGCGACTGTGTACGACGCAGATCACCGCCCGCTGGCAGTAGTGCGGGAAACCTATCAGCGCCAGCTGTTGCCCTGAGCAACCCGATTTCCATCAGAGCGGCATTACTGCTGGTTGCCCGTATCCTGCCATCCGCCGCCGAGCGCCTTGAACAATTCCACGCTGGCCAACAGCCGCGCCTGACGGCTTTGGATATAGGCCAGTGCGGCGTCGTTGTAGACACGCTGCGAATCGAGCACGTCGATATAGGCCGAATACCCCGACTGATAGCGGTTATTGGAGATTTCCAGCGCTTTTCTGGCAGAAGTCTGGCTGCTGTCCAGCAAGGCTTCACGTTCTGCGTTCTGCCGCACATTCACCAGCGCGTCGTTGACTTCCTGAAAGGCGCTGCGAACGGCACCCTCGTAACCGGCAAGCGCCTGTTTCTGTTGCGCAGTAGCCTGATCAAGCCGTGATGAAAGCCTGCCGCCGTCAAAAATCGGCAGATTGAGGCTGAGACCCCCGCTCCATATTCTTGCTGCCGATTTCAGCACGTCACCGAGTTCGGCGCTTTCGCCGCCATAGGCAGCGGTCAGCGATATGGTGGGGAACATGGCCGCTTTGGCAACGCCGATGTTGGCATTCAAGGCAATCAAGTCTTCTTCTGCCTGGCGCACATCCGGGCGTGATTCGAGCAATGCCGATGGCAGGCCGGCTGGCGGCAGTGGTGGCAACGGCAGCTGTTTGATGTCACCTGCGGCAAGTTTGAGATCGAGTTCGCCGGTCAGCAATGCCAACTGGTGCTGGCTGATGGCGCGCTGTCTTTTCAACTCGACAATGTGTGCAGCCAGTGCACTGCTGGCCACTTCGGCCTGATGCACGTCGAGCGCGGATGACACGCCCCCTTCCAGACGACGTCTGGTCAACTCAAGACTTTCGTTACGGGTTCTCAGACTGTCTTCCGAAACGGCTATCTGTGAATCGAGGCTGCGCAGCTGCAGATAATTGCTGGTAACCAATCCGGCCAGCGATAGTGCCACCGTGTCCCTGGCATAACGACTGGACAGGGCTTGCGCGCGCGCGGATTCTTTGGCGCGGCGCAGCTTGCCCCAGAAATCCAGCTCGAACGATGTTCCCAGCCGGATGTTATAGTTTTCGCGTATCGGGCTGCTACCGACGAACTGCGGATTCGGGCCGAGTTCGGTAATACGCGAGCGGCTGCCGGCGGCATCGAGATCGATCCGTGGCAGCAGCGCAGAACCGACTTCGCGCATGAAAGCATCCGCCTCTTCGATGCGGGCGACTGCCTGCTTGATATCCGTGTTGTTCTCAAGCGCCTTGGCAACGAGTTCGTTCAGTACCGCGTCCTGATAATGCGTCCACCAGGGGTTTTCTGCAGTGAGCTGCATCTGCGACTCAGCTGCCGTCTCTGCACCGAACAAGGCCGGCAAGGAAAAAACCGGCCGCTGGTAATCCGGCCCCAGCATGGCACAGCCCGGCAGCAACACTGCCATCAACAACAGGGCGTTGATCTTGGTACTCGGCTTCATGCCATTTCCTTTTCGTTACTTGCTGCAACTGCATGTCCGGCTTCGAGTGTGCGATGTTTGCGTGTCAGCCAGACAAAAAACAGCGGAATGAAGATGGTGGCGATAAAGGTCGCCATCAGCATGCCGCCGAATACGCCGGTACCCATGGAGCGGCGTGCGGCCGAACCGGCGCCGGTAGCAATGACCAGCGGCACGATACCGAGCACAAACGCCATCGATGTCATCACAATCGGCCGGAAACGCAGCCTGGCTGCCTCGATGGCAGCATCGGCGACACTGAAGCCCTCTTCCAGTTTTTGCGAGGCGAACTCCACGATCAGAATCGCATTCTTCGCTGCCAGCGCAATCAGTGTGACCAGACCAATCTGGAAGTAGATGTCGTTCGGCATATCGCGCAGGAAAATTGCCGTCAGCGCGCCTGAAAGCGCGAAAGGCACCGCCATGATGACCGCCAGCGGCAAAGTCCAGGTTTCGAACTGCGCCGCCAGAATCAGGAACACCATAATGATGGCGAACGAGAATGCGAACACCGCCGCAGAACCGGTGCGCTTCTCCTGATAGGCCTGACCGGTCCAGGCGATCTGGTAGCCATCGGGCAGATTCGCCGCCGCGATCTTCTCGACCAGTTCAATCGCTTCACCCGAGCTGACGCCGGTTGCACCGCTGCCCAGCACCTTGGCGGAGAGCAGCCCGTTGTAGCGTTCGAGCTGCTCGGCACCGACGATGTTCTTCACCGTGCTCAAGGCCGAAAGCGGCACCATGACGCCATTATTCGAACGCACATAGACGCGGCCGAGGTCTTCCGGCTTCATGCGAAACTCCGGCTCTGCCTGCAGTTGCACGCGATAGGTGCGGCCGGAACGGTTGAAATCGTTGACATAGAGCGAACCCATGGTGGTTTGCAGCGTCGCGTAAATGTCGGCGATCGGCACCCCTTGCGAAAGCGCCTTGGCTTCATCGACCTCGACAAAAAGCTGCGGCACCGTAGGACGGAAAAAGGTATTGATGCCCTGCAGTTTTGGCTCGCTTTTCAGTGCCTCGATGAAGTTGTTGGTTACGCTCGACAAACGCATCGGGTCGGAATCCCCGCGTGTCTGCACATAGAGCTCGAAACCGCCGGAAGTGCCAAGACCGCGGATCGCCGGGGGGTTGAAAGCGAACGCCATGCCGTCCGGCTGGCTCATGCCGATACCGAACAGTTTTTTCACGACATCGTCTGCGGTGTCGGTTCTTTCGTCCCAATCCTTCATGCGCACGAACATGGTGGCTGCGCTGGTCTTGTTGCCGCCGCCGATCAGGTCCATGCCGTTGATGATGAACTGGGTTGCCACTGCCGGATCCTGTGCAATGCCCTGCCGCACTGCTTCCGTAGTCTTGCTGGTGCGGTTCAGGGTAGCTCCGTCCGGCAGCACGAAGGCTGTAATCACGTAGCCCTGATCCTCCGGCGGCACGAAACTGCCCGGTATGATTTTGAGCAGCACGACGACAAAGCCGATGACACCGGCAAAGGCAATGGAGCCGATGATCTTGTGACGCAAGGTCAGACTGACCATTTTGATGTAGAAAGCGGTCAAACCGGTGAAAAAGCGGTTGAAGGAACGGAAGGCCTTCGATTCGATGTGCGCGTGCTTGAGCAACAGCGAACAAAGCGCAGGCGTCAATGTCAGCGCGACCACACCGGAAAGCACCGCCGCCACCGCGACGGTCACGGCAAACTGGCGATAAAGCTCGCCGGCAATGCCGCCAAGGAAAGCCACCGGAACAAATACCGCTACCAGCACCAGAGTCATCGCTACCACAGCGCTGGACACCTGCTGCATGGATTTGATCGCGGCGTTGATCGGCGACAGTTTTTCTTCCTTCATCAAGCGTTCGATGTTTTCCAGCACGACGATCGCATCATCCACCACAATGCCGACCGACAACACCATCGCAAACAAGGTCAGCGTGTTGATCGAGAACCCTAGAATCCAGAGGCCGGCAAAGGTGCCGATGAGCGAAATCGGCACGGCGATGATCGGTATCAGCGTCGCGCGCCAGCTCTGCAGGAAGAGGAACACCACCAGTATGACGAGTATCATGGCCTCGCCCAGTGTCTTCAGCACTTCATTGATGGAGGATTGCACGAAATCGCTGGTGTCGTAAGGAATCGCGTAATCCATACCCTTGGGAAAGCGCTTCTTCAGCTCTTCCAGCTTGAGCTTGATGGCCTCTGCGGTATCCAGTGCGTTGGCGCCGGTCTGCAGGAAAGTACCAATAGCCACCCCGGGTTTACCGTTGAGCGTAGTGCGGATATTGTAGTTCTGCGAGCCGAGTTCGATGCGCGCGACATCCTTGAGATAAAGCACGCCGCGCGGCCCGTCCGCACGCAGGATGATGTTGCCGAACTGTTCCGGATCGAGCAGCCGGCCTTTGGCCGTCACGGTATAGACAATCTGCTGATCGCCGGGTGACGGGTCCTGACCGATCTTGCCTGCGGCATATTGGGCGTTCTGCGACTGGATCGCATTGGCAATATCGGTCGTCGTAATACCGAGCTGGGCCATCTTGTCGGGCCGCAGCCAGATACGCATCGAATAATCCTGGGCGCCGAATATGGTCGCATCACCCACACCCTTGATACGCTTCAGCTCATCCAGCACATTCAGCGTGCCGTAATTGCTCAGATACAACGGGTCGAAGGTGCCATCCGGCGAATTCAGCATGGCGACCAGCAGCAAATCGTTGGAACGCTTCTGAATCACCAGACCGTTACGGCGGACGTCGTCCGGCAAACGCGGCAGCGCAGTATTGACGCGGTTACTGAGGTTGAAAGTCGCCTGATCGGCATCGGTACCGACCTCGAACGTGGCCGTGATGGTCAGGGTGCCGCTGGAATCCGCGCTGGAACTGAAGTACAGCAGGCCCTCGACGCCGCTGAGCTGTTCCTCGATCGGTGCCGCAACCGTCTTAGAAAGCGTCTCTGCGCTGGCGCCGGGATAGGTCGCGGTAATCAGCACGGTGGGCGGCGCGATCTGCGGATATTGTGCGATCGGCAGCTTCAGGGCAGCAGCCAGACCGGCAAGCACGATGATGATGGAAAGCACCGACGCAAAAATCGGCCGGGTAATGAAAAATCTGGTCATGATGCGGGCGCCTCCACTCAGACTTGTGCGCTGGATTCTGTGCGCGAGGACTGCGCAGGCGGCTGTCCGGCATCAGAAGCCGGTTCCACAGGCTGCTCACCGGCAGCGTTGGGCACAACCGGCGCACCCGGCCGCAGCTTGATGATGTTGTCGATAATCACCTTGTCGCCCGCATTGAGACCTTCGAGGATGATCCAGTCTTTGCCCACCCAGTCGCCGACCACCACCGGACGCACTGTGGCTTCATTCTTCTCGTTGACAACGTAGACGAAACGGCCCTGGTCAGACGTGCTGACAGCCACCTGCGGCAGCAGGAAAACGCCGTCGCGCTGGCCGGTCGTCACGCGTGCGCGCACAAACTGGCCGGGCAACAGTTTCTGGTCGGCGTTCTCAAAGGTGGCGCGCAATTGCTGTGTGCCAAGCAAGGGATCAATCTGGCTGGCGGCAAAATTGAGTTTGCCTTTTTGCGGATATTCACTGCCGTCCGGCAATACCAGCGTGACTTCCCTGACATTCTCTTCTGTCAGACGCCCGCCCAGTTGCGCCAGCTCGTTATCGGAAAAACTGAAGCGAACCCAGATCGGCGAAAGCTGCACGATGGTGGTCAACAGACTGGTGTTGGCAGTGATCAATGCGCCTTCGGAAAACTGGAATCGACCGGAATATCCACTCACGGGCGCGGTCACTGTCGTATAGGAGAGATTCAACTCGGCTTCGCGCACGTTGGCCTGAGCCTGTTGCAGCGCCGCTCTGGCCACCGCCTCATCGGAAAACGCATTATCGTATTCGCGCTGACTGACCGACTGCGTTGCCAGCAGGCCTTTCAGGCGTTCCTGTTCGCGCTTCGCCTGTTCTATCCTCGCCTGCTGCTGTGCAAGTTGCGCCCTGGCCTGCGAGAGCGCAATTTCATAAGGCACCGGATCGATCAAAAACATCGGCTGGCCGGCCTTGATCATGGAGCCTTCTTCGTACAGTCTTTTCAACAGAATGCCGCCGACACGCGCCCTGATTTCGACTTCCTTGGCGCCTTCGGTCTGCGCGACCGCTTCAGCACTGACCGGCACCGTTGAAGGTTGTGCTTCAACCACCGTCACCGGCATTGCCATCTGGGCAGGCGGCCCGTTCGGTTGCTCCTGTTTTCCGCAGGCAGACAACAGCATCAAGCTGGCCGGGAGCATCATTGCACCGAACATCAACCGCTTAAATAAGCCCTGTTTGAATGGCTGAAGCCTGGAAATTGCGCTGTACATGTGATACTCCACGTTATAAATCGTTATTTTTGATGTACCATTGTTTACATACAATGATGAATGTATATATTATATACAAACAAGTTTGTATGTAAACCATTTAAATTTCAGCCGAAAGTCATCACATCAATGGTCCGCAAAACCAAGGAAAACGCCGAATTAACCAGACAGGCCATCATACACGCGGCACGCGCGGTCTTTCTGGTGCGCGGCGTCAGCCGTACCACCATGGAACACATCGCCGCTGAAGCAGGCGTGACCCGCGGTGCCATCTACTGGCACTTCAAGAACAAGATCGACTTGTTCCATGCCATGCGCGAACAGGTGTTTCTGCCGCTCATAGACCGCATGGACGACACCCTGCTGGTCGAAGGCTCCGGCTCTCCTCTACGCAATATCGAGAACTTTCTGATGGGCACCATACAGATTCTGAATGAAAGTATCGAGACAAGACAAATCTACGAAATCATGATGATCAAGTGCGAGTA
>JBEDHT010000066.1:0-3705 GCA_041174025.1 Pseudomonadota bacterium | reverse complement strand
CCATTGAAGACCCGATCGAATTCATTCACCCGCACAAAAAATCAGTGGTGGATCAGCGTGAAGTCGGCATCGACACCCACTCTTTCGACCATGCCCTGAAAAACGCCATGCGCCAGGCGCCGAACGTCATCCTGATTGGCGAGATTCGCGACATGGACGGCATGAAACAGGCCATGGCCTACGCCGAAACCGGCCATCTATGCCTGGCGACGCTGCATGCCAACAACGCCAATCAGGCACTGGAACGCATCATTTCCTTCTTCCCGCAGGACGCCCAGACCGGCCTGCTGCTCGGCCTATCGCTGAATCTGGTCGCTATCGTCGCCCAGCGTCTGATTCCCGGCAAAACGGCAAAACGTGTCGCCGCCATGGAAGTCATGATCAACACGCCTTACATCGCCGAACTGATCCAGAAACAGAAGACCGAAGAAATCAAGGAAATCATGGGCCAGAACACCGATATCGGCATGAGCACCTTCGACCAGTCGCTGTTCGAACTGTACAAGGCCGGCCGCATCGATCAGGACAACGCGCTCAATTACGCCGATTCGCGCAATGATCTCTCGCTCAAGATGCGCATCAGCGCGGAATCGGAAAAGGACGCGAGTGATTTCGGCAACCTGCCGTCGCTCGATGACCACTGAGCTTCGAATTGAGCAGATTTCATCATGCATTGAATCTGTTGTTATCCGGCTTGTCATATTTAATGGAAGCCATTTTCAAAAACGATCTCAAGCAAGGGAAGAACCCAAGCGTAATCAACCTCATCAAGAAAGGGACCTTATGAACACCTCCATCAAGATTATCGCCATCAGCACCGCATTGGCTCTCGGCGGTTGCGCCAACATGACTGAAACACAGAAAGGCACGGCCAAAGGGGCTGCCATCGGCGCCACCGCCGGTGCAGTAGTCGGCGCCATTGCCGACGGCGGCAAGGGTGCTGCCATCGGTGCCGGTGTCGGTGCCATCGGCGGCGCGATTGCCGGCAACGTCTGGTCGAAGCGCATGGAAGAGCAGAAGCAGCAAATGGAAGAAGCCACGGCCGGAACCGGCGTGGCGGTGACGCAAACCGAGGATAACCGGCTCAAGCTGGAAATCCCCAGCGACATTTCATTCGACACCGGCAAGGCTGTCATCAAGCCCAACTTCCGCCCGATTCTGGACAAGTTCGCGCAAAGTCTGGTCGCCAATCCGGCTACCACGGTGCTGATTGTCGGCCACACCGACAGCACCGGCACCGATGCCATCAACAACCCGCTGTCAGTCAATCGTGCTGCCAGCACGCGCGACTACATCAGCAGTCGTGGTGTCGCTGCCAGCCGGATCAGCATTGACGGGCGCGGCTCGCGCGAACCGGTGGCAAGCAACGATACCGCCGAGAACCGCGCCAAGAACCGCCGCGTCGAGATCTTCGTGGCAGAACCGGCGCCTGCCAACCCATAACGGCTGATTTCAACGCCTGAAATGCAAACCGGCATGATGAAAGTCATGCCGGTTTTTTCATGTTCCGCACAATCCCTTGCCACCCCTCATGAAGCCGGATGATGCGCGTGCTGAATGTCTTCCACCCTGGCAGCGTAAATGGCGGCGATCACGATCAGGCTGCCGCCCAGCCATTCGCGCAGCGACATGGCTTCATTCGCCCAGTACCAGGAAGCAACGGCGGCCACGACCAGTTCAAACAGAAAAATCACCGATGCGCGCGTCACCGGAATCTGGGTGATGCCGTATTGCACCAGAAAGGTTGCAGCCATCAGCAGCAGCGCAATCAGGCCCATGATCAGCCAGTTGCTCAAGGTAAACACATCGGGCATTGGAAACGGCGCCGCCGTAAACGGCACCGTGACGGCGGCCACGGCGATGACGCCGAACCAGACCGCCATTGACTTGGTGCGCAGGCTCAAGTGCGTGGAACGCCGGGTGATGACGTTGGTCAGCGCGAAACCGATGCCGGATGACAACGCCAGCCATTCGGCCTGATTACGCGGCGCCGGCAGGCCATCCGGCTGCCACAGCATGATCCAGGCGCCGATGAGTGAAATCACGATCACCACCAGACCCTGCCAGCCGGAACGCTCCTTGAGCCAGAAATGGGCAAGAATCAGCGTCCATAACGGCGAAAGATAAAACAGCAGCATCACGCGCATGACCTCGCCGTCGATCACCGCCAGCACATAGGTCAGGTTGGTCCAGCCTGCCGCCAGCGCCAGCCAGTAGGCGCTTTGCGGCAGGTCGCGCAAGCGGCGCCAATGGCGGGCAAACAGCATCATGCCAAGCAGCGCGGCGATCGAGTAGGTATAGAAACTGGAAGCGACGCCGGAAACTCCGGCCTCCTGCATCAGCCGGTACGGGTACCAGATGACGCCCCAGGCAGCGGCGCCGAACAACAGGCCAAAGACGGCGATATGATGTTTGTTGCTTTGCATTTAATGTTTTGTACTCTTCATGCGCAATTTATAATGCGGGTATGAACCCGAACCTGAACAAGCTCCAGCCTTATCCTTTCCAGCGCCTGCGCGATCTCTTCGCAGGTATTACGCCAAACCCCGATTACAAGCCGGTCAACCTGTCGATCGGCGAACCCAAGCATGCGACACCTGCGTTGATCAAGGATGCCCTGATCAACAACCTCGGCGGGCTTGCGAATTATCCCACGACCGCCGGTATCCCGGCGCTGCGTGAAGCGATTTCCGCATGGTTGGCACGCCGTTACGGCATCCCCGCGCCGGATGCGGAAAAACAGATCGTGCCGGTCAACGGCAGCCGCGAGGCTTTGTTTGCCTTTGCCCAGGCGGTGATCGACAGCAGCCGTCCTTTGCCCGTCGTCATTTCGCCCAACCCCTTCTATCAGATTTACGAAGGCGCGGCGTTTCTGGCCGGCGCCGAGCCGTATTTCCTCAACACCCTGCCGGAAAACGATTTCGCCATGGATTTCGACAGCGTGCCGGAAGCGGTGCTGCAGCGCACGCAACTGGTCTATCTGTGCTCGCCGGGCAACCCTTCCGGCAAGATCATGTCGCTCGATCAATGGAAACAGGTGTTCGCGCTTTCGGACCGTTACGGCTTTGTCATCGCCGCCGACGAGTGTTACTCGGAAATTTATCCTGACGAGGCCAATCCGCCGCTGGGCGCACTGCAGGCCGCGCACAGACTGGGCCGCGATTACACGCGGCTGGTCGTGTTCAGTTCGCTGTCAAAACGCTCCAACGTGCCGGGCATGCGTTCCGGCTTTGTCGCCGGTGACGCCGGCATCCTGGAAAAATTCCTGCTCTACCGCACCTATCACGGTTGCGCCATGAGTCCGGCAGTGCAGCACGCCAGCATCGCCGCCTGGCAGGACGAAACCCATGTGATCGAAAACCGCCGTCTCTACAGGCAGAAGTTCGAAGCGGTGACGCCGCTGCTGCAAGCCGCGCTGGAAGTAAAAATTCCGGATGGCGCTTTTTATCTGTGGGGCCGCACGCCGGTGCCGGATACTGAATTTGCCGTCCGCCTCTACCGTGATTTCAATGTCACCGTATTGCCCGGCAGCTATCTCGCGCGCGAAGCGCATGGCGTCAACCCCGGGCAGAATTTCGTCCGTCTGGCGCTGGTCGCCTCGCTGGAAGAATGCCTGGAAGCTGCCGAAAGAATTAAACTGATACGTTAATAATATTCTTTATATTATTGAATGGATTTGTTTTTATAATCGAAAAATCCGCGCGT
>JBEDHT010000065.1:0-4442 GCA_041174025.1 Pseudomonadota bacterium | reverse complement strand
GGTACTTTCTTTTGGACAAGCAAAAGAAAGTATCTCGCCAGTCGGGCGAGACCGACATTATTGAACCGAAACAAAAATGTTGTCATTCCGGGGCGGCTGCAAGCCGAACCCGGAATCCAGGAATCCTTTGAAAATACTGGATTCCGGATAACTGCTGCGCAGTTTCCGGAATGACGTAGGGTGTGTTATTTTCTTTTCCCGTCAATAAGCCAACTGATACCGGCGACGTTCTACATGCCAAGCCCATACTTTGCAATCGCCAGCCAGCAACAAATCTTTTGCCGAGCTGATTGCTTCAATCTGAGAATATTCTGCAATGCAGGTTTTAGAAGCCCTGTCTTCTTTTCCGCACTCAACAATCAGTTCAATTTCGTACCATGCCTTCATACTTGAACCCGCCCCCTTTAAATTTTGATATTGCAGAATAAATCCCGGGTTTGCATTTGCATCAAATGCGAAAGCCCGCTTGCGCGGGCTTCCTGGATTCCGGGTCTGGCCCGGAATGACGGTCAAGAATATGTAAGCTCAGCTTAGAGCAACACCTTCTCTATTCCACCATTATTCGCCTTCTTCACATATTCCTGCATCCAGTTCTCGCCCAGCACATGCTTGGCCATTTCAACCACGATGTAATCTGCGCTGATTCCGGTATCCTCGCCGTAGCGTGAGAGCCCTTGCAGACAGGACGGGCAGGAAGTCAGGATTTTCACTTCCTGCTCCGGCGCACCGGGCGTCAGGCCGAGTTTCTCCATGCCTTTTTCCAGCTCTTCCTGCTTGCGCATCTTGACCTGGGTGGCAATGTCAGGACGCGCAACGGCAAAGGTGCCGGATTCGCCACAGCAGCGGTCGTTCAGCGCGACTTCGGTATTCATCAACGCGTTAGTGACCTTGATCGGTGCGTAAGTCTTCATCGGCGTGTGGCAGGGGTCGTGATACATGTATTTGACGCCGGTGACGCCTTCGATCTTCATGCCTTTTTCCATCAGATATTCGTGGATGTCGAGCAGGCGGCAACCGGGGAATATCTTCTCGAACTCGTATTTCTGCAGCTGATCCATGCAAGTGCCGCAGGAGACGATAACGGTCTTGATATCGAGATAATTCAGCGTATTGGCAATACGATGGAACTGCACACGGTTTTCCGCCGTGATCTGCTGCCCTTTGTCGTGATTGCCTGAAGCGGTCTGCGGGTAGCCGCAGCAGAGGTAGCCCGGCGGCAGCACGGTCACCGCACCGGCTTCGTAGAGCATGGCCTGCGTTGCCAGTCCGACGGTCGAGAACAGCCGCTCGGAGCCGCAACCGGGGAAGTAGAACACGGCATCCGAATCCTCGTTGGTTTTCTGCGGATTGCGGATGACCGGCACGATGGTATCGTCTTCAATCCCGAGCAGTGCACGCGAGGTTTTGGTCGGCATGCTCTTCGGCATCGGCCGGTTGAGGAAATGAATCACCTGCGCCTTGATTTCCGGTTTTCCCAGCGTCGCCGGCGGACGTTTCTTGAACGGGCTCAACAGTCCCAGTTTATTGAAAACAGCATGACCGAGACGCTGTGCGCGGTAACCGAAGCCAACCATGACCGCACGCATCAGTTTGATGGTGGCCGGGTCTTTCATGTTGAGATAGCTCATCGCCAGCGCAGTGCCGGGATTGAAATGCTTCTTGCCTTGCTCGCGCAGGAAATTGCGCATGGCAATCGACACATCGCCGAAGTCGATATCGACCGGACACGGATTCAGGCACTTGTGGCAGACCGTGCAATGATCGGCGACATCGTTGAATTCGTCGAAATGTTTGAGCGAAATGCCGCGCCGGGTCTGCTCTTCGTAAAGGAAAGCCTCGATCAGCAGGGAAGTGCCGAGAATCTTGTTGCGCGGGCTGTAAAGCAGGTTGGCACGCGGCACGTGCGTAGTGCAGACAGGCTTGCACTTGCCGCAACGCAGACAGTCGCTGATGGAATCGGCGATATCGCCAATGGCGGATTGCTCCATGATGATGGATTCCTGCTCCAGCAGGCCGAACGAAGGCGTGTAGGCGTTATGCAGGCCGGAACCTGCCATCAGCTTGCCCTTGTTGAAGCGGCCTTCCGGATCAACCTTCTGCTTGTACTCGGCAAATGTCTCGATGGTTTTCTGGTCGAGGAATTCCATCTTGGTGATGCCGATACCGTGTTCGCCGGAAATGACGCCATCCAGGCTCTGCGCCAGTTTCATGATTCGGGCTACCGCGTGATGCGCGGTCTGCATCATTTCGTAATCGTCGGAGTTGACCGGAATATTGGTGTGCACGTTACCGTCGCCGGCATGCATGTGCAACGCAACGAATACGCGGCCTTTCAGCACCTGCTTGTGAATCTCATCCATGCGTTCGAGTATCTTCTGATACTCGCGGCCGGTGAAAATGATACCGAGCGGACGTTTCAGCTCGCGTTTCCATGACACCCTGACCTGATGTTCCTGTACCGCACGGAAAACGTTCTCGACCGCGAGATCTGCGAACTCTTCGCCCAGCACGGAAACCGGCGCATCGAGATGCTCCAGAACATTCTTCCAGTGATTGCGTACCTTGACGACATGCTCCAGCGCCTGTTTGCGCTTGGCCTCCAGCATTTCGGGGTTGGATTCGCCCTCCTCATCCTTCAACAGCGGCAGATCGCCTTCGAGGAAGTTTTCCAGCGCAACGGCCAGTTGCAGTTTGTTCTGGATGGAAAGCTCGATATTGATGCGCTCGATACCATCCGAATAGTCGCCGAGGCGCGGCAGCGGAATCACGACGTCCTCGTTGATCTTGAAAGCGTTGGTGTGTTTGGCGATCGCCGCCGTGCGCGCGCGGTCCAGCCAGAATTTCTTGCGCGCGTCGGCCGAGACGGCAATGAAGCCCTCACCGCCACGGGCGTTGGCCAGACGCACGATGTGCGATGCTGCCTCACCGACGCCGTTTTCATCGTCGCTGGCGATATCCGCGATCAACACCATCTTGGGCCGTTCATTACGGCTCGCCTTGGTCGCGTAGCCGACCGCCTTCAGATAACGCTCGTCCAGATGTTCGAGGCCTGCCAGCAGGGTATCCGGGTGCGCATCGAGGTAATCCTTGATTTCCACGATGGCAGGCACCGCCAGCGCCACATGGCCGAAAAACTCCAGACAAACGGTGCGGACATGCTTGGGCATGCGATGCAGGATGAAAGTGGCCGATGTAATGAGACCGTCACAGCCTTCTTTCTGGATACCGGGCAAACCGGCGAGGAACTTGTCGGTAACATCCTTGCCGAGGCCGGTTTTGCGGAAATGCGGACCGGGAATCTCGAGAATCTCCGGCTCGGACTGCAAGGTCTTGCCATCACTGTCATAACGGCTGATCTTGAAACGCGCCAACGGAATGTCATGAATCTTGCCGAGATTGTGGTCCAGCCGCTCGACTTCCAGCCAGGTGGCGTCCGGCGTCACCATGCGCCAGGAGGCGAGGTTATCGAGCGCAGTACCCCACAGCACGGCTTTCTTGCCACCGGCGTTCATGGCGACATTGCCGCCGATGCAGGAAGCGTCAGCCGATGTCGGATCACAGGCAAATTCCAGACCGGCATCGGTGGCGGCCTCCATGACGCGGCGCGTCACGACGCCGGCGCCGCAACGGATGGTCGCGACCTGACGGCCGACACCTGGCAAGGTCGACATTTCAACGCGGCCGAGGGTATCCAGCTTTTCCGTGTTGACCACGGCGGAAAGTTTGGTCAAAGGCACTGCACCGCCCGTGTAGCCGGTACCACCGCCTCGCGGAATGATAGTAAGCCCTAACTCGATCAATGCCTTGACGATGGGGGCGACTTCTTCTTCGGTATCGGGATTGACCACCACAAACGGGTACTCGACACGCCAGTCGGTCGCATCGGTGACGTGAGAAACGCGGGCCAGGCCGTCAAACTGGATGTTGTCCTTGCGGGTGATCTTGCCCAGACGCGCAAGGGTTTTCTTGCGCAGGCTCTCGGTCTGGCGGAAGTCGTTTTCGAATTCAGCCACTGCAGCACGCGCAGCCGTAACCAGTTTCATGACCTTAGAATTACCGTTGCTGCGATCCTCGATTGCCCTGATACGGTGATGCAGGGCATCGATCAGCGCCTTGCGGCGTTTCTTGTTGGCCAGCAGGTCATCTTGCAGATAGGGGTTTCTGGAGACCACCCAGAGATCGCCCAGCACCTCGAACAGCATGCGCGCAGAGCGGCCGGTCTTGCGTTCGTCACGCAACTCGTTCAGGACGTTCCAGATTTCATCGCCAAGGAATCGAATGACGATTTCGCGGTCTGAGTATGAGGTGTAGTTGTATGGAATTTCGCGTAAGCGGGCGGTCATATGAAAACTGTGCTGACTTAAAATCGAATTATATCATGCTGAAATACAAGCTATTAGCCAATCTCAGTAGGGTTATTGGGGGCTTGCGCAACTATATGA
>JBEDHT010000064.1:0-6423 GCA_041174025.1 Pseudomonadota bacterium | reverse complement strand
CGGTATAAGCGGCGGACCAGTAAGGGTTGTGCAACAAGGCAGAAATCTCCGCCTGCGGCACGGCCTGGCGCTGCATGCCGAAACGCAGCAAGTTGAGGGCAGCGGCGATGACCGGCCGGGTACTGAGCGGAACACCCAGAGAAAAATCGTAACGGCGTGAAGACTGCGCCAGCAGCGGCGTCACGGTTTCGGGTTGCAGCGCCTCATCGAGCAAGGCTGCCAGTTTCTCGCGCAGCACGTTGAGCTCGGGCACGACAATCGCCAACCGCGCTGCCGGGTTGCGCGCCAGCTGCTGTTGCACCCAGGCAACGGCAGCGCGGCATTCCGCATCCTGATCGCTCACTTCTACACGGCAAGCCTGTTGCGGCGCCTCATGCACCAGCAGATGGCGTTCGACGCTGCTGCCCTGCGCGCGCAAGGCATCGAACAGACGCTGCTGCAAGGGGCTGATGCGGTCGAACCCGGCCAGCGCAACATGGGCTGGCAGCGCCAGCAGCCCCTGCTCCACACACTGCACCTGCCAGCTGAAATAACGCACCGCTTCGAGCCAGCCGCCCTGCTTGCACAAGTGCTGGAACTTCTGCCGCCAAAGCAGAAACTGGCGGGTTTCCTCCGCCATGTCATCGCTGTCCGGACTCAAGTTCCACTCGATCAGCAAGCGGTTGGCCTCCTGCGCGGCGGCGGCCAGCCCGGTCATGTCGAACAGCGGCGCCGTATCGAGATCTTTCAGCGTGCTTTCTATCGCCTGTTCCCACAACAAGCGCTCCTGCGCATTGCTGAGCCTGCCGCGCGGCACCTCGTCCGGCGCAATATCGCCGCACAGCAGAGCCTCTTCCAGCTGCCCGTCGAGCCAGCCATTCAGCGTAAAAGCGCTCAAAGGCTGCCATTGCTGCTGCTCGACCGCCAGCCTGCGGGCATGCAGGTTGCGCAAACTGCGCGCAAGACGGGCGGTGGAGCAAAGGATGAGGGATGTGGAAGCGTTCACCGGATCATTTTAACTGGTAAAAAGGGCTTGGCCATAAAACTAAAATTTAGCCACAGAGGACACAGAGAGCACAGAGTAAAATCTAAAAACAGAGATATGAAACTCATGCTCGTAACAATTCTGATGCGTATTGATCCCAATTAAAATCCAAACGAATCAGGTTATGTTCAAAAGGTTTTCTCTGTGATCTCTGTGTCCTCTGTGGCTGAAATGATTTTCAATATTCAATCATTCAGTGTGCGCTACCATACACCCCATGGAAGAAAAGAAACCCAGCCCGCCAAAAAACTACATTACCCCCGAAGGCTTCGCCGCGTTGGAGGCGGAGTTCCAGCATCTGCGCAAGGTGGAGCGGCCGGAGGTGGTGCGTACCGTGGCATGGGCGGCAAGCAATGGCGACCGCTCGGAGAACGGTGATTACATCTACGGCAAGAAGCGCTTGCGGCAGATCGATTCGCGCCTGCGCTTTCTGATGAAGCGCATGGATATCGCCGAGGTGGTCGATCCGGCCTTGCAGCAGAATCTGGAGCGCGTGTATTTCGGCGCCTGGGTGACGCTGTATTCGCTGACGCGCGAGTCCGAGCACCGTTACCGCATCGTCGGCCAGGACGAGCTGGAGCCTGCCAAAGGCTATATCAGCTGGATTTCGCCGCTTGCGCGGGCGCTGCTCGGCAAGCAGGCGGGCGATGTCGTACGTGTACAAACGCCCGCTGGAGAAGAGAGCTATGAGATCGTCGATGTGGACTATCGCAGCGGCAATCTCACCACACCATAGCCACACCATAGCCACACCATAGCCACACCATAGCAACCCCATAGCCCCCGCCCGGCTTATTGCGTCACCGGGTTTTTCTGCCGCGTTCTCAACAGGTAATACAGCGCCGGCAGCACAAACAATGACAGCAGCGGCGCCGTCAGCATGCCGCCGACCATGGGCGCCGCAATCCGGCTCATGGCCTCGGAGCCGGTTCCGGTGCCGATCATGATCGGGATCAGGCCTGCCAGAATCACCGCCACCGTCATCGCCTTGGGCCGCACGCGCAGAACCGCGCCTTCGATCAGGGCGGCGCGCCAGTCTTCTGCGGTGTTGAGCTTTCCGGCCGAACGGTAGCGCGCTATCGCCTCATCCAGATAAATCAGCATGACAATGCCGAACTCGGCCGCCAGGCCTGCCAGCGCAATCATGCCGACGCCGCTGGCAATGGAAAAATGATGCCCGAGCAGGAACAGGAACCAGACCGCGCCGACCAGTGCGAACGGCAGCGTGCCGAGAATGATCAGGGCCGGCGTCATGCGTTTGAAGGTCATGAACAGCAGGATGAAAATGATGCCCAGTGTCATCGGCACCACCCAGCTCAGGCGTTTGGCGGCACGCTCGAAATATTCGAACTGGCCCGACCAGTTGAGCGAATAACCCGCCGGCAATTGCAATTCCTCGTTCACTCTGGCTTTGGCATCCTGCACGAAGCTGCCGAGATCGCGGTCATGAATATCGACATAGACCCAGACGTTGGGCCGTGCATTCTCGCTCTTGATCATGGGCGGGCCATCGGTGATTTCGATTGCCGCCAGCGTACCCAGCGTTACCGTTGCTCCGGCTTCAGTCACCATGGGCAAGGCCTTGAGCTTCTCTACCGAATCGCGCAGTTCGCGCGGGAAGCGCAGATTGACCGGGAAACGTGCGAGACCGTCGATCTTCTCCGCGATATTGTCACCGCCGATGGCGACCGCGACCATGGTCTGCACGTCGGCCACGCTGAGCCCGTAACGCGACGCCTGCAGGCGGTCGATACGCACGTCGATATAGCGTCCGCCGGTCACCCGTTCGGCAATGACCGAGCTGGCGCCGGGCACGGTTTTCATGATGCGCTCGACTTCCACTCCCAGTTTTTCCAGTGTGGCGAGATCAGGGCCGCTGATCTTGATGCCGACCGGACTCTTGATGCCGGTGGACAGCATGTCGATGCGGTTGCGTATAGGCTGCACCCAGACATTCGCCATGCCGGGAATCTGCAGACGGCTGTCCAGTTCCGCGATCAGTTTTTCCGGCGTCATGCCCGGCCGCCATTCGGATCTGTCCTTGAGCTGAATCGTCGTTTCCAGCATTTCCAGCGGCGCGGGGTCGGTGGCAGTTTCAGCCCGGCCGCTCTTGCCGAACACGGTTTTCACCTCCGGCACCGTCTTGATCAAACGGTCACTCAACTGCAGCAATTCGGCCGCCTTGGCCGCCGATAATCCCGGCAATGCGGTCGGCATGTAGAGCAGATCGCCCTCATCCATCGGCGGCATGAATTCACTGCCGAGACGCGATAACGGCCACAGGCTGACGAGCACCCCCAGCAACGCGGCCAGCAAGGTCAGCCGGGGGAACCGCAGCACCGCACCCAGCAGCGGCTGGTAGACGGCGATCAGCCAGCGGTTGAGCGGATTCTCCGTCTCCGCGCGGATACGCCCGCGGATCAGCAGCGTCATCAACACCGGCACCAGCGTCACTGAGAGCCCGGCAGCTGCCGCCATGGCATAGGTCTTGGTAAAGGCCAGGGGCGCAAACAGCCTACCCTCCTGCGCCTCCAGCGTGAATACCGGAATGAACGACAAGGTGATGATCAGCAGGGAGAAAAACAGCGCAGGGCCGACCTCGCAAGCCGCATCGACAATCAGCGACAAACGCTTTGCCGGCGCCGGTTCGCCGGAGACATGCATGTAGGTCTCCAGCTTGCGGTGTGCGTTTTCGATCATCACGATGGCGGCATCGACCATGGCGCCGATGGCGATGGCGATGCCGCCCAGCGACATGATGTTGGCATTGATGCCCTGCTGCTGCATGACGATGAAGCTGACCAGCACGCCCAGCGGCAGGGCAACAATCGCGACCAGCGCCGAGCGGAAATGCCAGAGAAACAGCAGACAGACCAGCGCGACCACGATGAATTCCTCGATCAGCTTGTGCGTCAGATTTTCCACCGCGCGGTTGATCAGTTTCGAGCGGTCGTAAGTGGTGACCACCTCGACCCCTTCCGGCAGGCTCCTTTTCAGGCTTTCCAGCCTGGCTTTCACCGCCTTGATCGTATCCAGCGCGTTTTCGCCGGAACGCATCACGATAATACCGCCGACCACTTCGCCTTCGCCGTCGAGTTCGGCGATGCCGCGCCGGAGTTCGGGCCCGACCTGCACCCGGGCAACGTCGGCAAGCAATACCGGCGTGCCTGCAGGGCTGACGGCTACCGGTATCCGGCGGAAATCCTCCAGCGTCTGCAGATAGCCGTGGGCACGCACCATGTACTCGGCCTCGCCCATTTCGATCACCGCGCCGCCGGTTTCCTGATTGGCAGCCTGAACCGCAGCGATCACGGTTGACAGCGGCAGGCGGTAGTCACGCAAAAGATCGGGATCGAGCTGTATCTGATACTGCTGCACCATGCCGCCCAGCGTCGCCACCTCGGCGACACCCGGCACCGTCTTCAGCTCGAATTTGAGAAACCAGTCCTGCAGGGCGCGCAGCTCGGCGAGGTCATGTCTGCCGCTGCGATCCACCAGCGCATATTCGTAAACCCAGCCCACGCCGGTCGCATCCGGCCCCAGCTGCGGCACCACGCCTGCAGGCAAACGGCCGGACAGCTGGTTCAAATACTCGAGTACGCGCGAACGCGCCCAATACTGGTCGGTGCCGTCGTTAAAGAGGACGTAGACAAAGGAATCGCCGAACATCGAATAAGCCCGCACGGTCTTGACCCCGGGCACGGAAAGCATCGCCGTCGTCAGCGGATAGGTCAGCTGGTTCTCGACGATCTGCGGCGCCTGGCCCGGCCACGGCGTGCGGATGATGACCTGCGTATCGGAAAGATCGGGAAGCGCATCGAGCGGCGTTTTCAGCATGGCATACACGCCCCAGGCTGCGACCAGCAATGTCGCCAGCAGCACCAGCAGCCGGTTACCGGCCGACCATCGGATCAGCGCGGCGATCATGGCTGTTCTCCCTTCAGGCCTGCACCGTGCTGCATATCACCGTGCTGCATGTCTCCATGATTCATATCACCGTGCTGCATGTCTTTATGCGGCATGGCCGCAGGCGGCATGTTGCTGTGGTCATGCGTTTTCATGTCATGCGTTTTCATGTCATGCGTTTCCATGACGTGACCCGCATGCGGATCATCCGGCGTTGCCTGCTGGCCCAGCCTGGATAGCACACCAGAGAGAGAAGCCTCGGAGTCGATCAGGAACTGGCCGGAAACCACGACCTGCTCTCCAGCCATGAGGCCGCTGAGAATTTCCGTCTGCCCGGCTTTCTCCTGCCCGGTGGTCACATCTACCGGCCTGAAACCGCCTGCTTCCTTCACGATCACCACCTTGCGCTTGCCGGTGGCAATCACGCTCTCGCTTGGCACACCGAGTGCCTCGCGCGTCGCGCCGGAAAACATGACGCTGCCGTACATGCCGGGACGCAGTTCGCCGTCGCGGTTCGCCAGCTCGATGCGGACACGCAATGTTCTCGCGACCGTATCCAGCGTCGGGTAGATATAACTGACCTTGCCATTGAATGCCGCGCCCGGTATGGCTTGCAGCACCAGCCGGGCTGAAGCGCCGAGTCTGACAAGGCCGGCGTCGCGTTCAGGCACCTCGGCCAGCAACCAGACACTGGATAAATCAGCCACCTGCATGAGGCTGGCGCCGGGCATCAACTGGCCGCCCTCGCGCACGCCCAGCTCGGTCAACACGCCGGACGCCGGCGCATAGATGCCGAAACGCGTGCGCGGCGTTCTGCTGGTGGTAATTGCGGCGATTTCGCCCGGCGACATGCCGAGTAAAACCAGCCTTTGCTTCGCCGCCGCTGCCAGACCGTGCAACGCATCGACACCGTCATGATCAAGCAGGGCCAGATATTCCTGCTGCGCCGCCAGCAATTCCGGCGCATAGACTTCGGCCAGCTTCTGCCCCTTTTTCACCGGGTCGCCGATGGCGCGCACATTGAGCTTTTCGACAAAGCCCGGCACGCGCGTCTGCACCACATGAAAGCGGCGTTCATCAGCCTCGATGCGGCCGACTGCCGCCAGCTCGTCGCCGAACGTCAGCATTTCTGCTTGTGCCAGCCGGATGCCGAGGTTCTGCATGACCTGCGAGGAAATCGTTACGCCTGCATCTGCCGCAGCTTCGTCCTTGTATTTGGGCACCAGCTGCATATCCATGAAAGGCGACTTGCCGGGCTTGTCGAACTTCTGGTCGGGCACCATCGGGTCATACCAGTAGAGCACGGTTCTACCATCGCCGGCTGCTTCTTTCGCAGCCGGTAAGGCTTCGTGCGGCGGGTTCTGATAACGGCTGAAAAAATAGCCGCCAAGCGATCCCGATATCAGTGCGCCTGTCAAAAGCGCTGCAAGCGTGTATCGGCTGGAGGATTTCATGGCTGTCTCCCGGTGAAGAAATGGCTGTCGCCAAGCAGG
>JBEDHT010000063.1:0-4571 GCA_041174025.1 Pseudomonadota bacterium | reverse complement strand
GCACAAGGCTTGATGATTTGCACGCGCTGGCCTGCCACCGCCAACTGCCAATCGCCGGAGCGTGCCTGCGGATAGAACTTGCGCAGCGCGTTCATACGGTCTTCATGCGACTGCAGCACTTCGCCGATCAGATAGCGGGTCAGGTCGAAATTGTGACGCGCGACACCGAGCATGGATTTGAGATTGCCGCTTTTGACCGACTTGAGCAGATCGAGATAGGAGCCCTGTTTGAGAAATTTGCTGCTGAATCCGGCAAAAGGGCCGAACAGCAAAGCGGTCTTGCCGTTGATGTAGCGCAAATCCAGATGCGGCACCGACATCGGCGGCGCGCCCAAGGGTGCCTTGCCGTACACCTTGGCGGCATGCTGGCGGATGATCTCCGGATTGTTGCAAACCAGCCATTGACCACTGACCGGGAAGCCGCCGTAACCCTTGCCTTCGGCAATACCGGACTGCTGCAACAGCGGTAGTGTGCCGCCACCGGCACCGAGAAAGACAAATCCGGCTTTGAGGGTTTGCCGCCGGCCGTTGTTTGCATCACGCATCTCGACCTGCCAGCGCCCCTGCGCATTCTGTTTCAATGCATGCACCTGCTGGCTGCTCAACAGCTTGAAGTTAGGGTGCTGTTGCAAGGCTGCCACCATATGGCGCGTGACTGCGCCGAAATTGACGTCGGTACCGTAAGTCACGCGAGTAGCGGCAACCGGCTGTTCTACTGGCCGCTGTTGCATGACCAGCGGCATCCATTCGGCAATCACGGCTTTATCTTCAGTGTACTGCATGTCTGCAAACAGATGATGCTGCTGCAAAAGCGCATGGCGCGCCTTCAGAAAGGCGACATCACGCTCGCCCCAGACGAAGCTGTCATGCGGCGTGCGGTTGATGAAGGATTGCGGTTGCGGCAACAAGCCCTGCTCGACCAGACTCGACCAGAATTGCAGCGAAACCTCGAATGCTGCATTGATATTCAGCGCGCGATTGATGGCAATGCTGCCATCGGCAGCTTGCGGCGTGTAATTCAGCTCGCAATAACCGGCATGGCCGGTACCGGCGTTGTTCCAGGCATCGCTGCTTTCAGTCGCCACGGCGCCCTGTCTTTCAACCAGAACAACCTGCAATTCTGGCGCCAGTTGTGTCAGCAGCATGGCCAGCGTGGCGCTCATGACGCCGCCGCCCACCAGCAGCACATCAACTTCAGTATGCGTTATGGAATCGGTCATGGGGTTGGAGTTCTTGGTTAATGGTCACGGTGCGGGCATTCCCGCTAAGCCTGAGCATGATAGGCGGGCCGGGCAAATCTGTAAATTCGGTTTTACCTGCGCATGAACCATCCAAAGCTCAAAACGTCATAAAAATGCATTTGTTCATAAGGAGTTCTCATGTCAACCAACGCTATACCAAGCTTCCAACGCTGGCTCACGCCGTTTGCCATCCTGCTATTCATCTGCCTGAGCACCATGGTCTATCGCCCCGCGCAGGCTGAAGAAATCATCAGCGCAGGCACGGAAAAAATCCGCATCAACGTGCTGACAGACAAGCTCAACGCGCCCTGGGGCATGGCTTTTCTGCCGGATGGCCGCATTCTGGTCACCGAGAAAAGCGGGCAATTGCGCATGATCGAAAACGGCAAGCTGTTGCCGCAACCGGTTGCCGGCGCTCCAAAAGTGGTCGATAGCGGCCAGGGCGGCTTGCTCGATGTGGCGCTGCATCCGCAATATGCACAGAACGGCTGGATCTATCTGAGCTACTCGGCCAGAGGCGCCGATGGCGTCGGCACCGAAGTGATGCGTGCAAAGCTGCAGGGCATGAGCCTCACCGGCAGCGAAGTCGTATTCAGCCAGTCGCCCAAAATCAGCGGCGGCAATCACTTCGGTTCGCGCATTGTGTTCGACCGCGAAGGTTATCTGTATATCACCATGGGTGACCGCGGCGACAAGGACCGGGCGCAACGTCTGGAACAGCACATCGGCAAAGTCGTCAGACTGTATGACGATGGCCGTGTACCCGCGGATAATCCGTTTGCCGGCAAGAGTGAGGCTCTGCCCGAGATTTTCAGTCTGGGCCACCGCAACGTGCAGGGCGCTGCCGTGCATCCTGCCAGCGGCAAAATCTGGACCCACGAACACGGTCCGCAGGGCGGCGATGAAATCAATATTCTTGCGCCTGCCACCAACTACGGCTGGCCGGTGATCACCTACGGCGTCAATTATTTCATCGGCACCAAAATCGGCGAAGGCACGCACAAGACCGGCATGGCGCAGCCGCTGTACAAATGGGTGCCCTCCATCGCGCCTTCGGGCATGACGTTCTATACCGGCGACGCCTACCCCGGCTGGAAGAACAGCCTCTTCATCGGTTCACTCAAGTTCCAGATGCTGGTCAGGCTGACGCTGGACGGTGACAAGGTCACCAAGGAAGAGCGTCTGCTACAGGGCATAGGCCGCGTGCGCGACGTGCGCCAGGGCCCGGACGGCCTGCTCTATCTGCTGGCCGATAACAAACTGCTGCAGCTGCAACCGTTGCAGTGAACCCTTGATTTCCCCAACTTGACAGATTGTTTCCGCAAATGACAAAAACCCACATTCAGGCTCTCGGCCTCCTGCTGTTCATCGTCTTCACCGTATCTGCCCAGGCTTGCGATTCAACCGAAGCCGTCGAGACGTTGCGCGCCATCGAAACCGCAAAACTGCTGCAACATCCGCTCGCTTTCAGCCACGGCTGGCAGGATGGCGAAATTCGCCTGTCCGTTGCGCAGGGGCGCCAGAATGCCGAAGGCAACTGTACCGCGATGATGAAGCTGGAAATCCCGCAACGCGATCTCGACACGGTGAATGCGCATCTCGACCAGAACCCGGCGAAACGCATTCTGCTCGGCGCGCAGGGTTACAGCGTGCCGCCCGCGCCGATGTTCGAAGTGCCGTTCAATTTCACGCTGGAGAACGGCAAGCCGGTAGCCGCCAACGATGAAAACCGTCCGCTCAACGACATGCATCACAGCCTCGAATTCATGTATCAGCTGCTTACCCAGCTGGGTGCCGAAATCAGCGCGCCCGGCAACAACCAGCAGCCATGGCCGGCCGACCTGCATGAAAGCGAACGCAGCGCCTGTCAGGCCAGCCTCGCTGCAAGCGATGCGGCAACCGCCTGCAACTGCCGCGTGCAGGCACTGGAAGCCAGTTACAACGCCAGACAAATGGGGCTGATCGGACATCTCTTATCCCACCCCTACTCCACCACCAGCAAGGCCATCGTCACTTTCAACGCGCTCAGCAACGACATCAACAAGCGCTGCGGACTACAGAAACGCTGACGCTGCCCGCCAGCCGGATTGGTGCACCCGCACTTTTATTGTGCACCAATCCATGCCGGATTTTCGCGCGGAACTGATGCAGCCGCCTTGCACAACCCCATGCATATTCAAGCATTTTCATGGACTTGGCACCCTCCGGTAAAAATTGGCACGCCAGTTGTTTTAGACTCAGCGAGTCATGTAAATACGGGTCGGCAATGCTCCGAGTTATGCTGGTTGATAATCACTTGGAGCGGACAGCTCCGCTCAAGCAGTCTCTTGCAGAGGCTGGCTATGAGGTGATTGCGCACCTGAGCGATACCGCCAATCTCGATGAAGCCGTCAGCCGTCTGCAGCCGGACATCGTGATTATCGATACGGATTCGCCCAGCCGCGACACGCTGGAGCACCTGATCGTGATGAGCCAGCACGCGCCGAGGCCGATCGTGATGTTCACCCACGACGGCGACACCGAAAAGATCCGCTCGGCGACGCGGGCAGGCGTCAGCGCCTACGTAGTGGGCGGTTTGAACAGCGAAAGGCTGAAGCCGGTGATGGATGCGGCAGTCGCCCGCTTCGAGGAATTCAAGGCCCTGCGCGCAGAGCTGAACGAGGCCAATCTCAAGCTGAGCGAACGCAAGGTGATTGAAAAGGCCAAGGGGCTGCTGATGAAGCAGCGCGGTATCGACGAAGATGCCGCCTACACGCTGCTGCGCAACATGGCAATGAAACAGAATGTGCGTCTGGCCACACTGGCCGGACAGGTGGTACAGGCAGCAAAGTTGCTGCTCTGACAGAAAAATTTTGCACCACGGAGTCGCTGCCCAACGGCGGGCAGTTACTCCAAACGGCGGCCGCTCGACCTTGACAAGGCAGCGGCCACAGTAAAACAGCAACATGCAGTTTTGATTTGGCAACATCGGGTCAACGATGACCCACTGGACAAAGGCGTCCTTGCTTACGGAGAAATTCCGTCTGCAGGACGCCTTTTTTATTTTCGATTTCAGGATTTCGAATCAACCGTCAGGAGAGACAGATGAGCAAACACAGCGATCAGGCCTCAGCCGTAACCGATACTGATAAGACACTGGTAGACAGTGGCCGGCGCAACTTCTTCCGCGCCAGTGCAGGCGTCATGGGCGCGTCCGCGCTGATGGGCATGGTGCCGGAAAAACTGCGCAACAGCGCCTGGGCTGCCGGGAGCGACGAGCCAGAAGTGAAGGAAGTGAAGATCGGCTTCATTCCGCTGACCGACTGCGCGCCGATTGTCGTGGCCGCACAA